>PMUE01000256.1 GCA_003167055.1 Vulcanimicrobiota bacterium
TAGGTGCCGCAGCGGCAGATGTTGGTGATCGACGCCGAGAGATCCGCATCGGTTGGGTGCGGATTGGTTTTGAGCAATCCCGAAATTGCCATCAGCTGGCCCGACTGACAGTACCCGCACTGCGGCACTTGTTCGTCGATCCAGGCCTGTTGCAGCGCGTGCGGCTGCTCGGGTGTGCCCAGCGCTTCGATCGTGGTGATCGATTTGCCGGCGGCGGCGCTTACCGGCGTTACGCACGAGCGCACGGCCGCGTCATCGAGGTGGACCGTACAACAGCCGCACTGCGCGACGCCGCAGCCGAATTTCGTGCCGGTCAGCCCGACGACGTCGCGAATCGCCCATAGCAAAGGCATGTCGTCGGGAATATCGAGGTCGTGCTTCTCTCCATTGATCGTTAGCGAAACCATGCGGCACCCTCCAGACAACTAGCGATGGGTTGACTTTTATGACGGCGGCAAGCTTCGGGAAGGTTGCGCCCTAATGTGGGGACCACACGGCGTCGTCCGCGTCGATGATGTCGAGCAGCTTGGAGAGCTCCGGCCGCGTGTCCGTGACGGGGTGCCGGGCACGGACCTCGGCCTGATCTTCGGGCGACATACGTTCGATCACGAAGCTATCGAACTTTGCGTTGAACGCCGGGGCACCGGCCGGGTCGATGCGGCCCGCGAGCCAGGCAACGACGGCATCCTCATTGGGTGCGGCAGCCACGACGTCGCGAAATTCGTTCATGTCGAGGCCGAGACGACGCACGGCGTACGCACTGAAGCCGGTGTCGTGATTGAGAAAGGGACCCATGTTACCGCCGGGCAACTCCGCGCGCAGTTTATCGATTGTGCGCGGCAGGAAGTAGTAGCCCAGGATCGTCTCTCGAACGCCTCGGGGCGGTTTTTCACGCAGATCTAGTGGAGTCATGGGATCGTTTTATGATCGATATTCACACGCACCTCCATCCCCCGCGCCTCTTCGCCGCGATCCGCCGGTGGTTCGCCACCAACAGCTCGTGGGACATCGCCGCACAGCCGCAGGAGCCGCACGAGGTGGCGGCCGTGCTCCGTGACGCCGGCGTCGAACGCTTCGTCTTTTGCAGCTACGCGCACCGCCCACAAATGGCGCGCGAGCTCAATGCGTGGCTGGTGCAGACCGGCCGAACCCTTGGCGGCCACGGCGTCCCGCTTGCAACCATTCACCCCGACGATCCGGCGTATCTCAACGATCTGCGTACCGCACTCGACGAAGGCTGTGCCGGACTCAAACTTCATGAAGACGTCCAACATATCGCTTGCGACGACGAGCGCCTCGATCCGGTCTACAGCGAACTCGCGTCGCGCAGCCGGTTCATGCTGGTTCACGTCGGCCCGATACCGTGGGTCTATAAAAAGCGCGAAGGTCTTGCGCGGGTGGAACGCGTGCTCGCGCGGCACCCGAATCTTACCATCGTGGTCGCCCATTTCGGCTTGCCCGACACGCTCGACTACTTCGAGCTGATGTCGACGTACCGTCATCTCTATCTCGATACGACGATGGTTTTCGCGCCGTCGTCGCCGATGCACGCGAACGTGGCCGCGGTCGACGCCATCGAACGTCACGCCGACCGCGTGTTGTACGGAACGGATTTCCCGAATATTCCCCACGACTATCTAGCGGAAAAGCGCGGCCTCGAGTCGCTGGGATTACCCGCATCGACGCTGCGCGCGGTGCTCCACGATAATGCGGAGCGCCTTCTCAACGAAGCGGAAACGTAAACGGAGCCGGCGCCTGAGAAACCCTGATGTACCTGGCGCGGCGACCAGGACGCCCGTTTCCTTTGTTACAATTTCCGAATGTCTCGGTCAGGGCATGGTGGTTCGGGCAGAGATATCGCAGATTGCTCTCGCTATTATTTCGAGCGTTGCCGTCGACGTGATCTAGATGTACTGGAATCCGGCCTGTGCGCGGGTGACGCTCTGCCCATCCGCACACTTGACATCGTTCACCGTATTTTTCAATGAGGTATCGGCGGATGTGGTGCGACGGGACATCCCAGTCGGTGATCGTTCCATCAACCTCACCGGCTAGCCAGCGCCGCACAAACCTACGAAATTGATAGTTTATCTGGCACTGCTGGCAGCAATACTTGGCAGCTTTTCTCTTAACGCGATTACCGCAGCCCGCAAGACATTCAGCAAGAAATGGCGTTTGCATACTTCATATGAAATGCCATAGCTGAGCCATGCGTGTGGCACTAATCTGGCTGTACGAAAAGAGTGGAGCCGACGCGGGGACTTGAACCCCGGGCCTGCCGCTTACGAAGCGGCTGCTCTACCACTGAGCTACGTCGGCAAAAGGGCGGCTCGCACCACCGCCGGGGAGCCTGGTTCTGCGGCCTGACCGCTCCCCCTGCCCCCCAGCGTATGGCTTTAGTTCGAATAGCCTCGGCCGGCACCCACCGTCTCGGGGCCTTGGAGCGTACCGAGGAACTCGTCGTGCTTCATCGGGCGCGAGAACATCGGGTAGTTCTTCTCGACCGCGAGGCGCTGCTCGTCGTCGCTGAGCGTCGCCGTGCAGTCGGTCAGCGTCACGACGTTGTAGCCTTTTTCGTAGGCCGTTCGCATCGTCGACTCGACGCAGCAATTGGTCAGGAACCCGCCCAGCACGACGTTCGTGATGCCGCGGCTACGCAGGATGAAATCGAGATTGGTGCTGGCAAATGCGTCGAGCCCGCGCTTCCCCTCGATCACGATGTCGGCTTCCGTCGGCGTCAACGTGTCAACAATCTCCGCGCCCCACGTTCCCTTGCGGAACGATTGGCTGTCGACCACGCCTTTGAGGATGCCGTACGGCTCCGCGGTGAGCTCGTGATAATCCGGCGTGAAGGTGATCGGCGCGTGAACGATTACCGCACCGAGTTCGCGCGCTCGCTCCACCGTGTCGCGCGTGTTGTCGAGCATATTCGTGCTGTCCATGACCGGCTTGACGGCATCGTGGAGCGTGCCGCCCGGTGAGGTGAAATCGTTCTGGTACTCGATCAAGACGACCGCCGTCGTTTTAGGATCCATCGTCATCCTCGCTCTCCCCGATTGAGATCGGGGCGGGAGACTTGCACGCATGCAGAATCGACGCCTGCATGGACTACGATGTTGCGATTTTTGGACTCGGCGGCATGGGAAGCGCGGTTGCGGCGCATGTGGCGCAGCGCGGCTTGCGGGTCGCGGGCTTCGAACGATTCGCGCTTGCGCACGATCTTGGCGCCTCGGCCGGTCGGACGCGCATCATCCGCAAGGCCTACTTTGAGGATGCAGCATACGTGCCGCTGCTTGAGCGCGCCTACACGTTGTGGCGCGAACTCGAAGAGAGCTCGCAGACGGCCCTGCTCGACCTGTTCGGCGTGTTGATGGTCGGTCAGCCCGATTCAACCACGATCCGCGGCATGAGCAACGCGGCGCTGCAGTACGCTATCCCCGTTGAGTACCTCGACAACGGGCAGCTTGGTGCGCGGTATCCGCAGTTTGCGCTCGAAGCCGGCGAGGTTGGCATTTACGAGCCCAATGCCGGTGTCGTGTTTCCCGAGCGGGCCATTGCAGCCCATCTCAACCTCGCGCGAAATCACGGCGCGCATCTGTACGATCGCGCGCGCGTACGCAGCTATGAGGCGACGCGCGACGGCATTCGCATCCACTTCGAGGGCGGCGAGGCGGTTGAAGCCGCGCGTGTCGCGGTTTGCGCCGGGCCTTGGACCAGCGATCTCCTTCCGCAACTCGCGCTACCGTTGCGCGTGCAGCGCAACGTGCAGTATTGGTTCGCGACGCAGAGCGGGAGCGCGGGACCGGCCGAGCTGCCGGCCTTCTTTCTGGAGCGCGAAACGCTCCCGGCGCCGCTCTACGCCATACCCGATCTCGGCGATGGGCTCAAGGTCGCCTTCCACGGATACGGCGAGACGACCGCGCCCGATCAGCTCGATCGCGAGGTCCATGCGGGCGAAGCCGAGCTGATGCGCGAGACACTCGCCGCCTTGATGCCGGACGCGCGGCCGACGCTGCGATCGACCAAGGCGTGCATGTACACGATGACGCCCGACGCGAACTTTGCGATCGGACGCGATCCGCACAACCGCAACGTCGTCATTGCGTGCGGCTTCTCCGGTCACGGCTTTAAGTTCGTGCCGGTCATCGGGGAAATCGTCACGCGGATACTGCTTGATGAGGATCCGCAGTTTGATATCGGTTTTCTGCGCCTCGAACGGCTTAGCGGTACGTGAACCCCTGAATGAATCCGTCGCCGCTAAGTTTATCGCCCCACACGACCCAAATCGTTCCGGTCTTTGGATCGATTGCGGTGGTGTGGACGCCGGCGTCGACCTTCTGGCTATCGAGCAACTTCGGATCGCTCGACCCGTCGAAAGAATACAGGGTGATGCCGCCGCCCGCGCAAGCTAACCACTGGTGCTGCGGCTCCCAGCCGCACTGATCGGCTTGCACCGGCAAATTGACCTGATGCAACAACTTGCCTGACCGGTCGTAGACGGCGAGCACGTTGTTTTCGCCACCGGCGATGAGGACGTGGTGATCTGCATCGTACTGCAGCGGGTGGTTGTTCTTCAGTTGCGGCGTCGCAATGAGGCGCTTGACCTTGAGCGTCTTGGGATCGATCACGGCAATCTCATTGTCGGTCGCGATGTTCTGATATACGTCATGCGTCTGCGGATCGATTTGCACGTACTCCGGCTTGTGGCCGGGCAGCTTCACGACGGCGATTTGCCGGAACGTCTTGGTATCGATTACGAAGATGCGCGTGCCGTCGTCTTCGTCGGCATAGATACGGCCCAAATCGGGATCGTAGGCGATCGCGTCGACCGGACCATCGACGATTGCGGTGCGGAGAATTTGCTGCGAATCGGGGTCGACTTCGCTCACACTGCGCGAGTCGCCGTTTCCGGTGAATACGTGACCGGTCGCAGGATCGACCGCTACGCCGTGCATCGGGCCGACCGGAACGATGCCGATTACATTGCCGGTGTCGGCATCGGCAATAAGCAATCCGCCGCCGCCCGGGTGCGCGGCATACACGCGGCCGCGCGCCGAATCAACGGTAACGTAATCGAATCCGCCCCCAGGGTTGACCGGAACGGGCTGAGTGACGGCTACTATCGGCACGCGCTATCCTTTGGATTGAACGTCTTGGTCGTGAAACGTCCCGCGCTTCGCGCTGCGGTCGAGTTCGAGGTCGTCCAAGAAGTAGTACACGATCTTTCGGTCGTCAAATCCCACTTTGGCCAGGGCACGTCCATTGATCTCAACGACTTCATGGATGTGTCCTTCGCGTCCAGCATAGCGGTAGTTCACTTCGGAATAGCCCGGGTCGCCGTCCTTGGGGCGGGGAATGGCCTTGACGCCTCGCAGCGGGGTGTTGTGGCGATGCATAGCGTACTACTTCGACCAATGATCATAACGTACCGTGGCAAGACCCCAAAAATTCACCCGAGCGCGTTTGTGGCACCCACCGCGGTGCTCATCGGCGACGTGGAAGTCGGCGAGGAGTCGAGCATCTGGTTCGGCGCCGTCCTGCGCGGTGACAACGGTCCCATCCGCGTTGGCGCGCGTACCTCGGTGCAAGACAACGCGGTGCTCCACGTGATGACGCTGACACAGATCGACGACGACGTCACGATCGGCCACTGCGCCGTCATGGAGGACTGCCACGTCAAGCGTTACGCGCTAATCGGAAGTAATGCCGTCCTGCTCAACGGTTGCGTGATCGGTGAAGGCGCGCTGGTCGCCGCCGGCAGCGTCGTCGGCGAGCGCGTCGAGATTCCCGATCGTGTGCTCGCGGCGGGCGTACCTGCTAAGGTAAAGAAAGCGATAGAAGGCGAGGCCGCGCGCTGGATCGAGATCGCATCCGAAGAGTACGTGCACCTTTCGCGCTCGTATCTCGCCGAAGGTATTGATGCCCAGCGCCCGTGAACTGATCAAAAGCTTCATCGAGAGTGAAGGCCACAAAGTCGACGCAGCACCGCCGGATGATGCCGGTGTAAGCGAGCTGCTCTTTCGCACGCGTGGGCAAGTTTTCTCGGTTACGACGACGGAAGCGGACGAGGCTGCCTTCAGTATCTCGACCGCGTACGAGATTCCGGAATGGGCGCGCGAGCCTGGGCAGAATACCGAAGCGCTCGAGCGCGTGCACGGCCGGCATCCACACGTCATTTTTACGCTCGCGCACGATGGCAGCCTCTTCGTCGCGACGCTAGACGAGCACGCGCACTCGTCGCAGGAACTGATCAACAATTTTTGGTCGCTGGTCGCGCGCCTGCGCGATGCCGGCTCGCAGGCGATCGAAGACATCGTCGACCGCACCGAGAGCAAAGTTGCGGCTGAGAAGTTCATCAACTCGTTCATGATGGGCGGCGGTCAGTGAACGATCCGCTGCGTCCGATCGAACAGGCGCTCAGTGACGAAGGGCTCTACTTTACGCGCGATGACGACGAGGATGCGTAT
>PMUE01000148.1 GCA_003167055.1 Vulcanimicrobiota bacterium
AAGACCACACCGTTCCGCTGGGCGGCTATGCGGCGCCGGACGTTCGAGCGACAATGGGACACTTTCCCGAGCTCGCGCGCGAAGCCGCCCACGACATCCCGCATGGGCAGCTTGTCGTTGTTCCGAACGCCGGCCACATTCCACATCTCGAACAGCCGCAGGCCTTCTTTGACGCGCTGCTGCCCTTCTTGAAGTAGCCCCCGCGTAGATTTTGGGTCTATGGTCTTCGAGCTTTTGGGTTATGATTGGTGACTATGAAAATCATCGGACTTCTTATCGCCGCGCTACTGGCCCTTAGCGCCCAAACTTCGGCCTCTGCGCCGACGCGGCACCTCGTGTATCGGTTCGGCTACAACACGAAAGTGGCGAATTCTGGAAACGGAACGGGAACCACGACCGTCGATATCCTCGGGCCGGCGGGGGACGGCGGCGTGATGATCAGCGGTACGGACAATTGGTGGAATGCCGCGCGACCACGCGCAACCAATACCTGCGAGGTCTATCCAAATGGCGGCGTGTCGCGCGCGCAGGCGCCCTACGCGATATCGCCCATGCAACTCTCGCTATTTCCGCTGTTGGGCGCGAAGTTTTTTAGCGGGTTGGCCGCGGGCTCCACGTCCGGTTGGACAAAGACTAACCAGGTGAAAGCCGCAATCGTTCCCGGAGCCTCGGGATTCGCGGGACAGCTTACGGCGTGGAAGTGCGTGTTTACATTGACCGGAAAGGGCCCGATCGCTGGTGCGGGTCACCTCATCCTCGTTCAGCAAAACGGAACGATGGACCAGCAAGGCGGTACGTATCGAAAGGCGACCGTAAAAGGGAGCATCGTGTACGATCCGGTGCAGAAAGTCCCGGCCTTCATCGACCAGGTGCGCACGCATTTGCCACAGCGAACCGTGAATAACTTCGACACCATCCAACTGAAGCTGACGACCGTCTCTCCACGCTAAATGCCACTCGAGCACGATGCGTCCTATGTCTGTCCCTACTGCGGTCAGGAAAACCACGTTGGCGTCGATCCAACCGCCGGCTCGCGGCAGCGATTTACCGAGGACTGCCCGGTATGTTGCAGTCCTATTTCGTTTGCCATCCGGATAGAAGAAGGCGGCGATCCCGTCGTGGAGTCGGCCGAACGGGACGATTAAGTGAATTCAGTCTGGGCGCCATTTAAGTACAAGGCGTTCGCGGTCATTTGGACCGCGACGGTCGTCTCGAACATCGGCGGATGGATGTACTCGGCAGCCGCCGGCTGGCTCATGACGGATCTCACCAGAGATCCGCTCCTCGTCTCGCTGGTGCTGGTCGCGAACACGCTGCCGCTGCTGCTGTTTGCCGTTCCGGCGGGAGCGCTCACCGATATCGTGGATCGACGTAAGCTGCTGATCGTGGGCGAATCCGCCAACACGATTCTTGCCGCGATCTTCGCCTGGATGGTGTGGGCCCATCACGTTTCTGCGACCTCGCTCTTGCTTTTCATGTTTCTAATCGGCGTATTCGGCACCGTTACTGCACCGGGATGGTCCGCCATCACGCCGGCGCTAGTTCCAAAGGACGCGCTGCCCGCCGCCATTTCGTGGAATAGCGTCGGTGTGAACCTGAGTCGTGCGATCGGCCCTGCGCTCGCGGGCGCTATTATCGGACCGCTCGGCATTGCCGCGCCATTCGTTATTGACGCGGTAAGCAATCTTGGCGTCAACGCCGCCATCGTCTGGTGGCGTGAGCCGAAAAAATCGCCGAGCAGGTTGCCGGTCGAGCGATTCGGCAGCGCGATGTCCGTCGGGTTTCGCTACGCCCGCAACAACCCGGCGCTGAACAGTACCCTTGGACGAAGCATCGCGTTCATGCTCTTCGCGAGCAGCTACTGGGCTCTTTTGCCGCTGGTCGCGCGGAGCCAAATTCACGGTGGACCGCAGATCTATGGGATTCTGCTCGGCGCGATCGGTCTGGGTGCGGTATGCGGGGCGGTCGCGATACCGAAATGGAACAAACGCGTCGGACCCGACCGGCTCGTCGCCGCTGCCAGCATCGGTACAGCGATCGCGCTCGTGCTCTTCGGCCTCGCGCGCGAACCGCTCGTTGCGTTAGCGGCGTGCATCGTCGCAGGCGTCGCATGGATCGTCGCGGTCGCGACACTGAATGTCTCCGCGCAGGTTGCGCTACCGGATTGGGTCCGCGGGCGTGGCCTCGCGATCTACATGGCAGTGCTGTTCGGAACGATGACGATCGGTAGCGCGCTGTGGGGAGAGGTTGCTGCGATCGCCGGCCTTCCGCTTGCGCACTTTGCCGCCGCCACCGGCATGCTGCTCGCGATTCCCCTATCGTGGCCTTGGAAGTTGGAGCGCGGCGCGCAGTTCGACCTCACACCGTCGATGACCTGGCCACAACCAATCGTTTCGGACGGCGTTGATATCGACGCAAACGACGGTCCGGTTCTCGTGACCGTTCAATATCGGTTGGCCAGCGAGGCGAACCGCGAACCGTTTTTTGCGCGCCTTGTGTGGCTTCGGCACGAACGTTTGCGCGATGGTGCGTTCGCGTGGGGTATCTTTGAGGATACCGCGCAGCCCGGAGCGTTTGTGGAAACGTTCAAAGTGGATTCGTGGGCAGAACACCTGCGCCAGCACGAACGCGTTACCCACGCCGACGCGGAAGTCGAGAACCACATTCGTGCGCTTCTCGCGGCAGAACCGGTCGTCACTCATTTCATCAGTGCAATGTAGCAATTAGAAGGCGAAGATGCGATTCCAGTCGTTCTTCATGCTGATGACGTTCCAGCCTCTGCTCTGGGCCTCGTCGTAGAGCGCCTGGGTAAACGTGCCGACCTTGCTCGCGGGCAATCCTTCAGCCGGACCGTACGCGTACTCGCGCGCCGGATCGTCGTGCAGGACAAGCATCATCAGCGCGCCTTTGCCGCCCGCCTGAGTGTATTCCAGCATCTCGCGGTCGCCGGTCGAATTGCCGAAGGCGAAGTAAGGCCGCCGGCCGATCATGAGATGAATGCTCTCGGGCTTGCCGGCGTTGTCGTCGT
>PMUE01000382.1 GCA_003167055.1 Vulcanimicrobiota bacterium
AGGGCGGCATCGTGCCGGTGTAGCCGTCGATTGCGGCGATCGCTTCGCCCATGTGTTCGTAAAACGCGCCGCGCTTACCGGCGAGGCGTCCGAGCGCGTGCATGACCGCGGCATAAAACACGCGCCACGTCCCGACCCGATCGATAACGAGTTGCACCGATTCGGGTTGACTCACCGTCGCCATCGGCCCGGCCTGCCGCGCGAGCACGTACGCCAGCCGCGACGGACGAATGTGTTCGGCGACCACGAACTCGCCTTGCGCGATCGCGACCGCGGTTTCGGAAACGGCAATGACGTCGCCGGCGCGCGCGATACCGTGGACCGCGGCCGCCACAAGCGCGGCGAGATCGTCGCCGTCGCGCACGATGCGCGTGCGCACCGGGATCGCCACCACTCCGTCGATGCGCGTAGCCGTCAACGCCGTAACTCCTCGACGATTTCCTCTAACTTGTATTTGCGCGATCCCTTCAACAACACCGCATCGCCGGCGCGCGCGTTACTGCGTACCCAGCTTGCTGCCTGCTCGTTCGACATGAACGGCACGATGCGCTCCGAGGGCAACCCTGCGCGCCGTGCACCGCGCGCGAGTTCGCCCGCGAACTCACCGCCCACCAGCATCACATCGACCTTGGTCGCGGCGGCGTGACCGCCGACGCGCCGATGCAAATCCGCCGCTCCCTCGCCAAGCTCGGCCATGCTTGCAAGCAGCGCGATGCGGCGTCCGGCACCTTCCACCGCGAAGGCGTCGAGCGCGGCCATCATCCCAGCCGCATTGGCGTTGTAGGCGTCGTAGATCAGCACCACGCCGTTGGGGAGCGCGATGCGTTCGTAGCGCCCCTGCGGCAATTCGATTTCGGGAATCGCGTCGACGATTTGCTGCGGCTCGATCCCGTACTCGCGCGCCGCCGCAATCGCGGCCGCCAGATTGGCGCGGTTATGCACGCCGGGTACGCGCGCATCGATCGTGTAGGCGTCGTCACGATCGCCGTCGATCTCGAGCCAGTGCTGCGCGCCGGCAATCGCACTGACCCGGCCGTGCATCGGAATATCGCTGCCGACGCCGCCGGAAAAGAACCAGTGTGCCGGCCGCGCGAGCGAGGGCGCGCGGCGAATCGAAGTGACGTCCTGCGCATTGAGAATCGCGCGCGCGCCGGTCGAGAAGATCGCCCACTTGGTCTCTTCGAGTCGTTCGCGCGAGCCCATGATCTCGAGGTGCGCATCGCCGACGTTGGTGAGAATCGCGAGGTCCGGTCGCGCGGCGCGCGCCAGCGTTTCGATATCGCCGTAGTGTCGCGCGCCCATCTCGATCACCAGCACGTCGTGCTTGTCGTTGTCCGCGGCGAGCAACAACTTGCTCACGCCGATCTCGTTGTTTTCATTGGCGGGTGCGGCGAGGATGCGCGCGCCGTAACGGACGGCCAGCAGTTGCGCGGCAAACGCTTTGGTGGTGGTCTTGCCCGCGCTGCCGGTAATTGCCAGCACGCGGCCGCGAAACAGGGCGCGTGATGCACTCGCCAGCGCGAGAAAGGCTTGCAACGTGTTCTCAACGACGAGCGTCGTCGTGCCGGGCACCGCGCACTCGGGATCTTCGATTATCAGCAAGGTCGCGCCGCGTTCGACCGCCTCGCGCGTGTAGGCATGCCCGTCGAAGTGCTCGCCGCGCAGCGCCAAGAACGTTTGGCCCGGCGCGATCGTGCGCGTGTCGGTACCGACCTCGACGTACGAGGGCGCCGCGTCGATCTCGAGCACGTGCGCGCCGGTCGCCTTCACCGCTTCGTCGAACGTCAGCTTCATGCGCGCGCGCCTCGCGCGGCCAAGGCCTGACGCGCCACGTCCGCGTCGTCGAACGGCAGCGTCTGGCCGCCGATGATTTGATAGGTCTCGTGCCCTTTGCCCGCGATCAGCACCACGTCGCCCGGCGCGGCTTCGTCGATCGCGCGCAAAATGGCCGCGCGCCGATCGACCTCGACCACGTGCGCATGCGCACCGATGCCGGTTTCGATCTCGGCCACGATCGCCGCGGGCGATTCGCTGCGCGGGTTATCGCTCGTCACATAGATGCGGTCGGCGTAGGTCGCCGCGACGCGGCCCATCTCAGGACGCTTGCCGCGGTCGCGATCGCCGCCGCAACCGAACACGACCGCCAGCCCGTGCTCCGTCGTCTCGCGCAGCGCGAGCAGCGCGTTCTCGAGCGAATCGGGCGTGTGCGAATAGTCGACCACGACATCGACGTCGCCGCCGCTGACGTGCTCCATCCGTCCCGGCACGCGGTCGAGCACGTCGAGCCCGTGCGCGGCGGTCTCGAGATCGATGCCGAGCGTGCGCGCGACGCCGATCGCAGCCAACGCATTCGAGAGGTTGAAAAAGCCGGGGAGATGCACGCGCATCGCCACGCCGTCGACCTCGAAGGTCGAGCCTGGCGCGCCGGTCACCACGTTTCGCGCGACGAGGTCGGCCTCGCCGTGCAGCGAGTAGGAGAGCGTGGGCATGCGGTGGCGGATTTCGCCGTACCAGCGCGCGCCGTGCTCGTCGTCGATGTTGAGCACCGCGGCTTGCGTCATGCCGAACAGACGATGCTTGGCCGCCGCGTAGGCTTCGAGTGTTTGATGAAAGTCGAGATGATCGCGGGTGATGTTGGTCAGCGCCGCGACGCGGAAGTGCACGTCTTCGACGCGATCGAGCGCGAGCGCGTGTGAACTGACTTCCATCGCGACCGCCCACGCGCCGAGTTCCTTCATCTGCGCGAGCAAGCCGTGCAACTCCGGCGGCAGCGGCGTGGTGTTCTCGAGCGTCCAGCTCTTGTCGCGAAACTGCGCACCGACCGTACCGATCACGCCGCACGGACGACCCGAGGCTTCGAGGATCGCCGCGATCATGCGCGTGGTCGTGGTCTTGCCGTTGGTGCCGGTGACGCCGAGCACGTCGAGCGTGCGCGAGGGATCACCGTAGAATGCCGCTGCGAGCACCGACAACGCACGTCGCGTATCCGGCACGGCAATCGCGGTCACGCCGTCGGGCACACTCAGCGCGCGCGCTTCTTCCACGACGACCGCGACCGCGCCATTTTTAATGGCCGCATCGACGTAGGCATGCCCATCGGTGTGTTCGCCGGGCACGGCGATGAAGAGCGCGCCGGGCATGACCCGGCGCGAATCGATTTCGACGGCGGCGATCTCGCGCGAGGGATCGCCGATGACGCGCGTGCTTGCGGGTAAGCGCGCGACGAGCTGCGCGATCGTCACGGGAGCACGCCCGCGTGCAGCATCGCTTCGCGCGCGATCCGCGTAAAGACCGGCCCGGCGACGGTGCCGCCGTAGTACGCGCCTTGCGGATCTTCGATCTTCACATAGATGACATAACGCGGATGCTCGGCCGGAATCATGCCGATGAACGACGCGGCGTACGCGCCGGCCGAATATTGCCCGTTGACGACCATCTGCGCGGTGCCGGTTTTGCCGGCGGTGGTGTAGCCGGGAATCTGCGCGACGTCTTTGCCGGTGCCGCTGGTCACGACCGCGCGCAGAAAGGTGCGCAACTCGGCCGCGATTTTTTCGGAGAAGACGCGGTGCTCGACTTCGGTTGGATAGTGATAGAGCACGTTGCCGCGCTGATCTTCGATCGCTTGCACGATGCGCGGGCGCAGCAGCATGCCGCCGTTGGCAATCGCGCAGTAGTAGCGCGCCATCGCAATCGGCGTCACCGACACGCCCTGGCCGAACGCCATCGTCGGCAGCGAGAGCTCGCTCCAGTGCTCGGGCGCGGGGACGATGCCCGGACTCTCGCCCGGCAACTCGACGTCACTGGCGGCGCCGAAGCCGCCGTTGCGCTCCATATCGTAGAAATTTTGTTGGCCGGTCGCAAGGCCCACTTCGGCCGCGCCGACATTGTGCGAATACTCGACGATTTCTTCGAGCGTCTCGGTGGTGCCACGCACCGGCATATCGTCGTCAGCGTTGTGAATCGTGTGGCCGTCGAGCGTTAGCGTTTCGCGCGCGGGAAAGCGCGTTTGCAGATTGACGCGACCCGAGGCAAGCGCTGCCGCGGCCGTCACCAGTTTGAACGTCGATCCGGGCTCGTAGGTATCCGCCACGGCGCGGTCATCGTAGTTCCGCTGCGGGTACTTCCAGAAGTGGTTCGGATCGAAGTGCGGGACGTTCGCCATAGCCAGGATCTCACCGGTCCACGGATCCATTACGATCGCGGTACCGTCTCTCGCGTGATACTTCGCGACTTCTTGATCGAGCGCTTCTTCGGTGACGAACTGCAGGTACGAATCGATGGTGAGTTCGAGGGAGAGACCGGGCTGCGCGGCTTTGACCACACTTTCGTGCCCAAAGGGAATGGGCCGGCCGAAATCGTCGGTCTCGAGCGTGACCTGCCCGGATTGCCCGCGCAACAGGTCGTCGAATTGATACTCCAACCCGGAGAGGCCGTTTTCATCGGTGCCGACGAAGCCGAGCACGGTCGAGGCCATATCGCCGACCATATCGATGCGTTTACCGGTCGGCTCTTCTTTGAGCGCGATGCCGCCGAGATCGGCTTTGCGTACGCGATCGGCGACTTCGACCGGCACCTTGCGCGCGATCCACACGAACCACAGTGACTTGTCGTGCAGCTCGGCAATTGTCGGCGAATCGAGTTTGCCGAAGATTGCTTGCAGTTTGCCAACGGTGGCATCGGGATCGGTCAGGTCGTGCGGCACGGCGTAGACGCTCTCGGAGGGGAGAGAACGCACCAACACCGTGCCGTTGCGATCGGCAATGAATCCGCGCCGCGCAAACACCTCGACCGTATCGGAGCGCTGTGCGAGCGCTTTGGCGGCGAGGCTGGGTCCTTGCACGACCTGGACGAGATACAGGCGCCCGCAGAGATACGCGGCCATCAGCGCGCAGAGATAGAAAAACAGCTTCGCGCGCATCGGTGCGACACGCGCGAAAGCTCGGTTGTGAAGCAGCGAGCGCGCCACCGCCTAGAACCAGGCAGCGATAGTATCGAAGAGCGGTATCTTCGATTTCGCAACCAGGGGTGGTGTGTCGAGGTGCACGACCGCAAAGGTCTGCGCATCGTGCATATGCAGACTCGCGGCGATACCGGCCAGCCGCTCTTCGGAACTTGCTTGCGCAATGCGATCGTCGAGCCGTGCGGTTTGTTCTTGCAGCGCGTCGCGTTGGTGATGCGCTTTATCGACCGCGTAGGTGAGGCTCGTGGTGTTGGAGAGGAGCAACACGTAGAGCATCAAGCCGACCAGCGCGATGCACAAGCCGGTGGTCAGCCGCACGACGGCGGTGTAACGAGCGCGCGACGTTTTGACGATGCGGGTTTGGGTGGCGGTGCGGGCGCTGCGAGGATTCTTGATGCGCGGGCGGTGATCGACTTTGGGTTGAGCCAGGGCCATGGGTTAACTCGCCTTCCGTTGCGCGGCACGCAGTTTGGCGCTGCGTGCGCGGGGGTTCTCCGCCATCTCGCGCGCGTCGGGCACGAGCGGCTTTTTGGTGAGCACGTCGAGACGATCGTCATCGCGGAACGTTTGCTTCACGATACGGTCTTCGAGCGAATGAAAACTGATCGCGACGATGCGGCCGCCGGCGTCGCCGGCTTCCGGGCCCAGGTCGATCACCCAGTCGGCGGATTTGATCACGTCCAGGTTGTGCTCGATNNCGTTGACCGCGATGCGCAGCGCTTGAAAGACGCGGGTGGCGGGATGGATGCGCTCGCGCTTGCCGGGCCGATGCACGACGCCCGAGACGAACTGTGCGAACTCGTGGGTCGTCTTCGGCAACTTGCCGGCGCTGCGCCGTTCGACGATCGCGTGCGCGATGCGCCGCGCCGCCCGCTCTTCGCCGTAGTTAAAGAAGATATCGGCTAGCTCGCGTTCGCTCGCGGTGGTAAGGATGTCGTAGGCGCTGCGACCC
>PMUE01000266.1 GCA_003167055.1 Vulcanimicrobiota bacterium
TCCAGGTTGATGCCGCCGAAGACCGGTGCGATGCGCACGACCGTCTCGACGATCTCATCGACGTCCTTCGTATCGAGACAAATCGGAAACGCGTCGATATTGGCAAACTGCTTGAACAACATCGACTTGCCTTCCATGACCGGCAATGCACCAAGCGGACCGATATCGCCGAGGCCGAGCACCGCGGTGCCGTCGGAAACGACGGCGACCGTGTTACGCTTGATCGTCAACTGGAAGGCTTTGGTCGGATCAGCCGCTATCGCCATCGAGACCCGCGCGACGCCCGGCGTGTAGACAACCGAAAGATCGTTGCGGGTCTTGACCGGAATTTTCGGCTCCACGCGAATCTTGCCGCCGAGATGCGCGAGAAAGGTCAAATCGGACACGGAGATCACGCGCACACCGTCGAGCCGCTCGACGGCGCGACGAACCTCATCGCCGATTATGTCCGAGCTGACATTGATCGTGACGTCGCGCACGACTTTCGAGCGCGTGACCGAGCGCATGTCTACCGCGACGATCTGTCCGCCGGCGTCGCCGATCGCGTTGGCAAGCGTACCGAAGGTGCCGTTTTCGTTCGGCATCTCGACGCGCATGATCAAGGTAAAACTTATCCCTGGTTGTGGCATCTACATCAATTCCCGCTAATCGTCATTTCTGCTACGCGAAACGACGGGGACACGGTCGAGCCGTCGAAGCGCAAATCATTGGCCACCGCGTCGACGCCCGCGAGCATGTCCGCGAAGTTCCCCGCTACGGTAAACTCGTCGATCGGGTAGGCCAGCTCGCCGTTTTCGATCATGAACCCGCGTGCTCCCCGGCTGTAGCTCCCGGTGGCGTGTTCCGTGGCAAAACCGATGGTGTCGAGAACCAGCACGCCGCGCCGGGTCGCCGCGACAAGATCGGCCAGCGATCCGTCGCCAGGGACGAGATAGAAGTTATTCGCGCCGATAGCTCCCCCGGTTGAGTTGCCGGTCGTACGCGCGCCCATCTTGCGCGCGTAGTAGCTGTCATAGAGAAACGTGCGCAGCACGCCGTTCTCAAAAACGGATGTGCGCCGTGTCGGCACGCCTTCGCCGTCGAACGGCGCGCTTCCCAGCCGGGCGGGCAACGTGCCGTCGTCGATAATGGTCACGAGGTGGCTGCCGATGCGCTCTCCGACGCGGTCCGCAAGCCAAGAATTTCCGACCGCGACGTTCGAGGCGGCCACCGCGGAAAAGATGTCGTCGACAACGGCCGCTGCAACATCCCGTTCGAAGATGACCGGAACGCGCATTGTCGACGGCTTGCGCGCGCCAAACATTTCAACCGCGCGCCGAGCTGCTACCGCGCCGATCGCGTCGGGCGTTTCCAAATCGTGCAACACGCGACCTGCGGTTCCATAGTGCGCCGTGCGCTTCGCGCCGTGATCTTCCGCGACCGGTCCGGTCGAACGCGAGGCGCGCGAAGCCGTGTAGACGCCGCGGAATCCGGCTGAGTTCGCGAGCGCAATCGTCGCGTTCGCATCGCTATAGTGCGACCCGCTCGAATTAATGATACGCGGATCGGCGGCTCGAATCGAACGCTCCAGCGCAAGCGCGTCCTCGATCTTCTCCGCTTCCTCGCGCACGACAATCGTGGGATCGACGAGCGCGAGATCGCCGGTAAACGCGCCGAACTCGTCGGGTAACTCGGCGTACGGATCTTGCGCAACGTAGCGCAATTGGTCGAGCGCGCCCAGAAATGATGCGCGCAACGCTTGTGCCGTGAGATCCGACGTCGACACGGTAGCGTGCCGGCGGTCGCGCCAGAGACGCACGTGCATACTCGAGCCGGTCGAGCGCTCGAGTTTGCTCACCGCGGCACCACGCGCCTCGACGTGAAACCGCGCCGCGATGGAAAACGAGGCCTCGGCATGTTCCGCTCCGGCTTCGATCGCAAGATCGACGGCACGGGTCGCGACTTCGAGCGCGTCATCGTTCGTCATCGGTGCCCCCTACGGTGATCGACGAGATTTTAACGGTCGGCATGCCGACGCCGACCGGCACGTGCTGCCCGCCTTTGCCACAGGTGTAGTGACGGCGTGCAAAACGCGCGTCGTTGCCGACCGCGACGACCTTCGTCATCGCATCGGGACCGTTGCCGACGATGGTGGCGTTGCGGACCGGCGCAGTTATTTTGCCGTTCTCGATAAGGTAGCCCTCGGCGACCATGAAGACGAAATCGCCCTTGCTGATCTCGACTTGGCCGCCGGCAAATGATTTCGCATACAGTCCGCGCTTCGTTGACGCAATGATTTCTTCGGGCGTACTTTCTCCGCTCGGCATGTACGTGTTGCACATCCGCGGTTGCGGCAAGAAGCGATATGATTGACGGCGCCCGCTGCCGGTCGGTTGCGCGCCCATCAGCCGCGCGTTGAGCGTGTCTTGCATGTACCCGCGAAGGACGCCGCGTTCGACGAGGACTTTATGCTGGCCCGGGATGCCTTCGTCGTCCACCGTGATGCTGCCGCGCTCTTCGCGCAAGTTTCCGTCGTCGTAAATGGTGACGAGTTCGCTTGCGACTCGTTCGCCGACGCGGCCGCTGTAGAGCGACGTGCCGCGCCGGTTGAAGTCACTTTCGAGGCCATGCCCAACGGCTTCGTGGAGGAGCACGCCGCCGCCGCCTGCACCGACGACCATCTCCATTTCACCGGCCGGCGCCGGCTCGGCGTCGAGATTCGTCGCCGCGATGCGCGCCGCATCGGCGGCAAGCTCTTCGGGCGAATGAGTATCGAAATAGTCGATTGCGATGCGGCCGCCGTCGGCAGCATACCCCGAGCCACGCTGGCCGTGCGCGCTCGCGACAACCTGAACACCAAGCGTCACCATCGGACGGTGGTCGTGCACGAAGCGCCCCTCGCTCGTGGCAATCCAGACGTCTTGCAGCTCGTCGGCCACGTGCGCATTGACGGCGACGATGCGCGGATCATCGGCCCGCGCGCGCCGATCGGCCCGCTCCAGTAAATCGACGTATCGTGCCGCGGGAGCATGATCGTGACGCGATTGATCGTAGAGCGGCGCGACCTGGAGGGTCGTAAGGTCGATGGTTCCGGTGGCTTGCGCGGCCCCGCTACGCGCAATCAACGAGGCAGCTTCGGCGGCTCGCATCAACGCCTCGACTGAAAGGTCATCGGAATACGCGTAACCCGCCGACTCGCCCACGATCACTCGAACGCCGACGCCTTGTGCGATCGCGGTCGCTCCGTCGTGAATCTGACCGTCTTGCAGACGAAACGCGTAGGAGCGGCGACGCTCGCAAAAGACGTCGGCGTAGTCGCCCCCATGCCGAAGCGCGCGGACGAGCAGGCGCGTGAGTACATCGCTGTCGAGCATCAGAATGCAGCCAACCGGTCAACGGCGCCGACAAAGGCGCTGTCGGGATCACCAGGTGAATCGTTGATCATAAAGGCGAACGCCACGCGGCCGTGGTGCATCGTGTTTACATACCCCGCGAGCGAACTTGCGTCGCTCAAGTGTCCGGTCTTGGCGCGCACGCGCCCGAGAGCGGTGGTGAAATCGTAGTGCGTCAACGTGCCGTCGCGTCCGCCCGCCGGAAGCAAAAGGTACAACTCCGCGCCGTGGTCGCGCAATTCCGCATCGCTGAGAATCCGTGCGAGCGTCAACGCGCATACGCGGTTCGCTTGGGCGAGGCCGCTGCCGTCAACGCTGCGTAATCCATCGGTCGGAATCCCGCGTGAACGCAAAAACGCGCGTTCGGCGGTCAGGCCATTGGCATCGGTTCCCGCCTCGCCGGCATCGACCGCAAGCGTGCGCATCAACTGCTCGGCATAGTGGTTATCCGATACGAAGAGCATGTGACCGACGAGCTTGCGCAGCGCCGCCGAACGATGATCCCAGAGAACGATCGTATCCAGCGGCGCCCTCGAAACCTGCGGTGGCCGCGAGAGCGTGACGCCGGCCTGGTGCAACATGCGTCCGATGACATCGCCCACATACACCGGCATGTCATGGACCGGCAGCCAGAACTTTTCCTCGGTATCGGCCGGAATGTCCCCGCCGAGGGCAAAGACGTTCGTCCCTTGCGGCAAGATGACCACCGAGTCGAAGCTGGTGCTCGTACGCACCGCGCCCGTCACGCGCACGTCGCGGCTCGCGGGGACGATCGCAACACGCGCCGGCTGGCCGGGAGCGCCGCCGTACACGCGGAATTCCGCGGTATCGTCGTCGAGCGAAACCGCACTCGTCGGCACTTGGAAATCCTCGTTGGCATCGCTCGGATCCCAATACGGATTGATCTCAGGGCCACTCATCACACCGGGGTCGATCGCAACCGCGCCGTCGATGCGACGCAAGCCGGCGCGCGTCAATAGCCTGACGCCGCTGCGCAAATCGTCACTGCGTAGTGATGGGTCACCCGAGCCGACGAGCCAGAGGTTACCGTCAAGCCTTCCGGCGTCGGGCGCATGAGTCGCCGCCATCAGCGTATGAAAGTGATAATCGGGACCGAGTAAATTGAGCGCCGCGTCGGCGACGATCAGCTTTTGTACCGAAGCGGGCGTCACCGGACTGCGTTCACGCTCGGCATAGATGACGCGGCCCGTCGCGTCGATCACCACCAAGCTGTAGCGCGCCGAGAGGGCCGGAGCAAAGGCATCGTCGAGCGCGCGGTGCAGTGTCGCGATCTGTGCCGGCGTCCACAGCGCCGGTGCCGGCGTGGAGCGAACGATCGCTCGTTGCATCGAGGGCGCGATCGGCGGCTGCCCAACGAGACCGCGCACTATCGACCAAATCGCAAGCGCGATCGCTCCGAGCAGGACGATAAGGGCGAGGCTGCGCTTAGCGCCGCGTGAGCGCTTCGATCTTCTCTTGTAACGTACGCTGTTCTTCACGAAGAGTATCAAGATCCGAGCGCATCGCGCTCACTTGCGAAGGAACTTTTTGAGCCTCACGGATACGCATCGCCGCTTCGACCGCATCGCGGCGCACGCGTCCGTCGAAGCCGCTGGTGGTGAGCCGATCGAGAGCCGGCAACGCGCGAGCATCTTCGAGGGTTTCAGCCGCGCCGATTGCGGCAACCTGCACTAAGAACATCGGGTCGTCGAGCAGTTGCACGATCGCATCCATGATGCGCGCGCGTTCCTGGTAGACCAGCGCGCCAAGGCGCGCAAGCGCACCGGCGGTTGCGCGGCGCAAACCCTCGTCACGCCCCAACTGAGCCGCTTCGAGCAGCACATCGACTGCGCGGCCATCGGCCAACTCGGCGAGCCCGCGCGCGGCGCCCGCTTCAACGACGCCGTTCCACGTCCGCTGACCGATTGCCGCGACCAGCGCATCGAATGCGCGCGCGTCGCGCGTCTTCCCGAGCGACTCGAGTGCCGCCGCTTGCACAAAATACGACGCATCCTCACGCGCTACACTGAGCAACGCGCTCGCAACCTCCGCATCGCGGAAGTTCCCGAGCGCCGCGGCGACCGGCCGGCGAACCTTCGGGTGCGAATGGCGTAACGCCACAAGGAGGATGTCGCGCGCCCACGGTGCGCGCGTCGCACCCAGCGCCACGGCCGCTTCGTCGAGCACACCCCAAAACGGATCACGCTCGAACGCGGCACGCAATGCCTCGCGTGCCGTTTGCGACCCGTCCTTGGCAAGCTCGCGCGCCGCACGAATGCGCGCTACCGGATCGGGATCGCCGTGCAGCGTTGCCGCAGCAAACGGTGCGCCGAGCTTGTAGGTAATATTGCCGAGCAGCCACGCGCCGGGATCGAAGCGCACGAGCTTCGGTTCGAAGTCGAGCGGAACGGTGACTGTCTCATGTGCGCGTTCGACCGACACGCGAATACGCCGCTCCCCGCTCAGAGCGCCCGGTCCCACGTTGGCAGCCGGCGTCGCCGGCGCCGCGGCGACGAATCCGAGATCGACGCCGAAGCGATAGGCGGGGTTCGCGTCGTCAACGGTTTGCTTTTGGTCTATCGTCACCGTCGCGACCTTGCGTTCAACATCCCACGCCACACTCACCTCGAGCTCGGGATGGCCGCCGCGATAGATCCACTGATCGAAGAAGCCGCGCATGTTGCGCCCCGTCGATTCCTCGATCGCCCGAATAACATCGATGGTCTCGACGTTGCGTTCGGCATTTTGCTCGACGTAATGGGCGATCGAGCGCCAGAAACGCTTGTCGTCGAGTTCGCCGCGCAGCATGTGCAACACGGCGCCCGCCTTCTCATAGAGATGCCGGTCGAACATCTCGACCGGATCGCGGAAGCGATTGCAAACGATGGGGCGGCGATACCGATCGGCGTCCTCGTCGAGGTAGCGAGCGATGCAGCCGAAGACGTCGTAGAGGTACTCGTCGTAACCAAGATCGGCCTCGCGCCACACACACTCGAAATAGGTCGCAAAGCCTTCGTTGAGCCAAGCTTGCGACCAATCTCGACACGTCAGCAGATCGCCGAACCATTGATGCGC
>PMUE01000237.1 GCA_003167055.1 Vulcanimicrobiota bacterium
AAGAACGGCATCCTGCTCGTCGATTACGCAGACACGGTCCGCGTGCGCGACGGCCGCAGTCGCGAAGAGGGGATGCGCGCGGCCGCCCGGACGCGGTTCCGGCCGATCATCATGACGACGTCGGCGCTGATCGCCGGCATGACGCCGATCGCGCTTGCGCTTGATCCAGGCGGCGCGCAACGGCAGGCGCTGGGCGTCGTCGTGATCGGCGGTTTGATTAGTTCGCTCGTCTTGACGCTCGTACTGGTGCCGGTCATCTTCATGTGGCTTGGGCCGACCCCACCCCCGAAGGAGGCGGAAGCAGCATGAAGTTCACCCGGCTCTTCGTCGAGCGCCCGACGCTCGTGACCGTCTTCCTCGCATTGGTCATCATCGCGGGTACGATTTCCGGCTTCCGTTTGGTCAAGCAGCAGCTGCCCAACTACGACGTGCCGTCGATTCAGGTGTTGCTCACCTACAACGGCGCCTCGACGACCGAGATGCGCGATGCGATCGTCCGGCCGCTCGAAGATCAAATCGCCGGCGCGCCGGATTTAAGCTACGTCGAGACCTCGATCGAGCCGGGCCAGGCGTCGATCGTGGCGGTCTTTTCGCTCAGCTCGGATGAAAACACTGATCTCGTGCAGGTGCAAGGACGCGTCCAGAACTCGCTGCATCAACTGCCCAACG
Source organism: Vulcanimicrobiota bacterium (assembly GCA_003167055.1). Classification (GTDB taxonomy): domain Bacteria; phylum Vulcanimicrobiota; class Vulcanimicrobiia; order Vulcanimicrobiales; family Vulcanimicrobiaceae; genus Aquilonibacter; species Aquilonibacter stordalenmirensis. The sequence continues at coordinate 670 of PMUE01000237.1, forward strand.
ACCTGCCGACGCCGCAGATCTCGATTTACAATCCGTCCGAAGCGGTGGTCGTCTCGCTGGCCGCCTCATCGACGAGCTACTCGCTGGGGCAGCTCTCGGCGATCGTCACCAACGACGTCGTTCCCGCGATCGAGCAAGTCCCGGGCGTTTCGTACGTGCAAGAGAACGGCGACGTCACGTCGTCGATCCAAGTCAACGTCGACCCGCAAAAGATCTCGGCATCCGGCTTTACGCTGACCGACGTCATCAATGCGATTGCGAACAATAACGTGCGCGCGCCGGGCGGCATCGTCTATGAACCCAATCGCGAGACGAATCTCGACATTCGCGGCGACGTGCAGGACGTACCGACCGTGGGGAATTTGCTGGTAGGCAACTCCACCACCGCGACGACCAGTACCGGGAGCTCCTCCAGCGTGTATCCGTGGACGGCGACGTCGCGGCTGTGGCGCATCTCCGACGTGGCGAACGTCCAAGACGCCTATGAAACGCAGCGTGTGTTTGCCTATACGAACGGTACGCCCGCGATCGAACTCGACGTGCAGAAGGCGGCCGGGTCGAGCGAAGTCACGGCGTCGAACGCGGTGATCGCGCAACTGCCCAAGCTCGAGCAGCAGTATCCGCAGATCAAGTTCTCGGTGCTCAACGTGCAGTCGACGTATACGCAGGATCTGCTCTCGGGCGTGACGCGCACGCTGATCGAAGGCATCATCATCACCGCGCTCGTGATGCTGTTCTTCCTGCGCTCGTGGCGCAAGGCCGTGGTCGTGATGATCGCGGTGCCGGCGTCGTTCTTGGTGACGCTCGCGGCGATGAACGTCCTTGGCTTTACTCTCGACACGGTGTCGCTGCTCGGCATGACGTTGATGATCGGTATCCTTGTCGACGACTCGATCGTCGTGCTCGAGAACATTTCACGACATCAAGAGGAAGGCGAACAGCCTAAAGAAGCTGCGATCAACGGCATCTCCGAGATCGGCATCGCCACCATCGTGATCACACTCGTGATCGTGGTCGTCTTTCTGCCGCTCTCGTTCTTGCCCGGAACGGTCGGTTTATTTTTGCGCGAGTTCGGGCTGGTGGTGACGGTCGCGACGCTGACATCGCTGTTTGTCTCGTTTGCGGTGACGCCCGCACTTTCGGGACGCTGGGCGCTCTTCTCGCGCTGGCGCCCGTGGGGCGTGATCGATCGCTTCACCGAGTGGTTCGACGGCGTGCGCAACTGGTACGCGCAAACGGCGCTGAACTGGGGCCTCGAAAATCGCGCGCTGGTGGTCTGGGTGTCGTTTGGCAGTCTCGTGGCTGCCATACTCCTCATTCCGCTCGGCATCGTCGGCTTCGAATACTATCCCCCGGTGGATCGCGGCGAGCTGTTCATCAACATCAACTACCCGACCGGCACGCCGCTCACCGCGGTAACCAACGACGTGCGCCAGGCCGAGCAGATCGTGCTCAAGGTTTCCGATCTGCAATCGGAGACGTCGATCGCCGGCGCCTACGAAGGCGCGCTCACCGGCTATATCAACAACGGCGCGGTCGGGCAGATTCACATCTTCTTGAAGCCCGGACGTCACAGCTCGACGCAGTACTGGTCGCAGCAACTCGCGAGTCAGATTCAAAATGCATTGCCCGGTGCGCAGGTCACCGGCGTCCCGTCGACCGACCCCTCGGGCGGCATCTCCCAGCCAATCGGCTACGTGATCGAGAGCGCAACCGCCGATCCGACCGATGCCGCAAACCAGGCCTTTGCGGCGCTCGAGAAGACGCCCGGCGTGATCGACGCCACAACCTCGAATTCGCTCGACTCACCGCAGATCGAAGTCAACTTCAATCGCAACGCCGCGCGCGCGCTCGACGCCAGCATCGGCACCGCATCGACCGCCGTGCGCGCCGCATACGGCGGTTATACCGCGACGCAATTCACCGGAGCCGACGGCCTCAAAAACGTCCAGGTGATCTACGAACAGAAAGACCTCAACAATCTCACCGGGATCAAGTCGATTCTGATTCGCGCCAATAACGGCTCGATCATAACCGTCGGCGACATCGTCGACTTGCAGCAAGTGCCGGCGCCGCCGTTGATCATTCGTCTCGAGCGTCGCAACGTGGTCCTGATCGGCGCGAACATCGCCCCAGGCGCGACACTCTCGAACGTCATCCGTGACTACGAGAAACGCTTGCGCGCGCTGCATTTGCCCGCCGACATCTCGGTCGCTCCAGTCGCCGGCGGCAACCAGCAGCAAGTCACCGACACGACCTACGAGATGAGCATCTCGCTGCTGCTCTCGATTCTGCTCGTCTACCTCTTGATGGTCGCGCTCTACAACGGCTACGTGACGCCGTTTATCGTGATGTTCACCGTGCCGGTCGCGGTGGTCGGCGCGCTTGGCGCGCTCGCGATCACGCGGCAAACGCTAAATCTCTTCTCGCTGATCGGCGCGATCATGCTGGTCGGCTTGGTTGCAAAGAACGGTATCTTGCTCGTCGACTTCGCCAATCAATTGCGCGACCGCGGCCTGAACAAGCTCGACGCAATCGTCGAGAGCGCGCACCACCGGTTCCGGCCGATCGTGATGACGACGTTTGCGATGATCGCGGGCATGTTGCCGCTCGCGCTCGCGCTCGACCCCGGCTCGCAAGCCGAACGTCCGCTCGGCATCGTGGTCATCGGCGGCCTCTCGAGTTCGCTCGTGCTGACGCTGCTCTTGATCCCGATCATGTACTTGCGCTTCGCGCCCGACGACAAGAAAGACGAGGCGCTGGTCCGCCGACCAACGCCGGCACCGGAGTCGCCGCTCCAGGTTTAGCCCCCTTGTCATCCGGCACGGCAGGTGCGGTCAGCGAGAGTCAGGCCTTACAATATGCTGAGACGTGGGTCGGGAATAACGGAGGCATGCCGTCGGACGCTGTCCTTTCACACGCTGGGCAAATCAGCAACCCAAATCCCAGTGTCATCACGACGGGCTACTCGTATGCCGTTGTGGCGCCCACGTCATCCTTCCCAGCGTACAACAATACCCGAGCCTGGGTTTTTATCTGGCGCCACGCAAACAGCATTATCGATGGCGATAAGATCGAAGTGATGGTGGACGACGCCGGGTCGTGGACGTTCTATAACTATTCGAGCTTAGGGATATTCTATTATTATACACCGTGGGTCTCGAGCCCAAGCGTTCGGCTCTACTCACGCCTTTGGCGGACGCTCGCAGCACCAGTTGGAACGGTTTCGATGGTATCGCTCGCAACTACTTTGGCAAGCGATAGGTCTGCGCCCGCGACGACAACCGGCTACTGCGCTCCGGACATGGCGAGCACTTCAACGACCGCCGTTCCATGTCAGCAATACACTTCGGGCAGTGGGCTGATGTGGTATTATGTCAGCTTGGTGACCGGTGAACCGATTGGAACGCACTGATGCATAAGAATCATTCATGACAGTTGGCGCGCTGGTTGCGCGAACGGCGCTAATCATCGTGACCTTTACCGGCATTGCACTAGCTCAGCTTTCGCACCGGCCGCCCCCGGGACCATTCGATCGATGCGAAATGCAAGGCCGCGGAGCTGATCCCGCCCTAAACGCGCAGATGAATCGTATCGAGAGGGTAGAGGTCGGCGAGACTTTCACCGTTGCTCGGATGGAACTTCTACCCGCCGTGCCCGCCCGCGACGGGGCGTTACGAGAAAATTGGCCGTCGGCAGTCAGTACGCACATTGCGTGGCTCGAGAAGCATGGTGTGTCTTTTGCAGGGTACATCGTTCGGGCAGAAATGGAAAACCCTGGGCCCGCGAACTGCGGGAGCAAAGCGCTTCGTGATCGCGACGTTCGCATCTACATTGCCGATCGGCCTGGGGAATCGATTGCCGACGCAGCGATCGCGGAGGTTACGCCGCGCTGGCGCGCCGTGAATCCGAGTTGGACCGCTGCCAACTTGCAGCGGCTTGCGATTTCGCAAAAGCAGGTGCTTATCCAAGGCTGGCTCTTGTACGATTCTGCGAGCTGGAACACGGCACGCCATCGCGAACAAGCGACGCTCTGGGAGATCCATCCGGTCACAGCGATTAGCGTGCGTGACGAGTACGGGTGGGTCAATCTCGCCGACTATCTTCGGGGCGGCCGCTAGAATAGCGTCTCCTGCACGGGGTCGTTGTCGATGAGCACGTCGGGCGCGTCATAGCGAGCATCGTTGAGGCGCATCGAGACGTCGCGGGCTTGCATCGCGTTTGAATCGTACGGTCGTATGAAGGCACGGGTAACCTCAGTCGCCATATCACCCTCGCTCAGCCATGCGTCGAGCTGGTCGTCGCGCAGGATCGCCGGCATGCGGTCGTGGACGCGTGCAACAAGCTCGTTCGGCTCGCAGGTGACGATCGCGCTAGGCGGCTCCCCCTCGATCACCGGTTGCCAGATGCCGGCGAACGCAAAAGGCCGTTCATCTTTCATTGTATGGTAGACCGGCTTGCGTCCGCGCCATTCATAGAAGCCGTCGGCAAAGATGATGCAGCGAAACGCCAGCGGACGCGCGGTAACGGTCTCCACGCGGGCGTTGATGCGGCCGTCGATGCCCCAACGCAGCGGCTCGACGTCGTTGCGGCCGTCATTGCGAACGCCGAGAATCGCCTGCGTCGGTGCGATGTTGAAGCGAGGGAGGCGGTATTCGCTAAATTCCTCGAAGTGAAACCGCGGGTACGCAGCACGGATGCGCAGGGGATCGATTAGGGTAAAACGTCCGCACATTCGCCTTTTCGATTGGAGCGTTCATGAAGATTCACCTGGGAACCGTCGGCCATTTCGGCCTGGCCGTCAGCGATGTCCAGGCGAGCGCGCGCTGGTGGCGGCAACTCTTCGATCTGGAGGTTCTGTTCGAGGGCGTAGCCCACGTGGGTCTCACCAATAAGGACATCACGATCGTGCTCTTCGCGGGCACGCCACATCCGGAAACGATCGAACACATGTCGTTTCACGTTTCGAGCATGAAAGCGCTGCGCGAGGCGCTGGCATGGCTCAAGGAGCACGACGTGGAGGTCGAAGATCCCGGGAACGAGATCGGTCCCGAGGCCGAGGGCTCAAAACACATGGGCCTTTGGTTTCACGACCTTGATGGCTACAGGTGGGAACTGTCGCTGCAGGCGAAACGCTCGACATGATACTCCAGCACGGCGCGAAGCGTTGGGCGCTCGTGGCGTTCGGTCTGCTTGCCGCGTTCGCGTGGCGCGCGGAAGCCCGCGGCGAGCGCACCTTGCAGAATCTCCACGGCAGCGTGAGCTACGTGACCGGCGACGGCGTGCCGGCGCACGTCCTCCCGCCTTCAGTGTCGACCGTCCTTGCCGATGATGACGTCGCCCGCACGGGAGCCGCTTCGATGGCAGCGATCACCTTGGGCGATTCGTCGCAGATCTTTATGGCCAGCAATAGCGTGCTCAAACTCGACACGTTTTCACAAACCGACATTGCGCACGCGCACTTCGTGATATTCGACGGGAAGGTGCGCTTTGCGGTCTCCCATCCCGCCGGAGCCCACGCCGATTACACGTTCACGACGCCGACCGGGCAGATCGGCGTGCGCGGAACCATCGGTGATATCGCGGTCGATCCGTTCGACGGCGTGCGGATGAACGTGTACCATCTTTCCGACCCCGCCTTGCCGGTACAGGTGACGATGATCGACGGATCGACCTACGATATCGCCGGCGGTCACAAGATTTGGATGCGCTGGATCTCGGGCAAACTCGTCGCGCGGGTAACGCCGCTCTCGAAGGACGAGTTGAACCGTTTTTCGGAGCTCGGCCAGCCGGCCGTCATCGACGGCGGCCCGCCGCCGAAGGGCGAGATCCGCACCGCGCGGCACCGTCAGATCGCCGAGCGCGCGGCCGCCGAAGCCGTGGTGCTGCTGCGCAACGAGGGCGACCTCTTGCCGCTGTCGCCCCAGGCGCTGACCCGCGTGGCAGTGGTCGGTCCCAATGCCGACGCGCGGCGCATCCAGGGCGGCGGCTCGTCGCAGGTGCGCACCGATCGCCGCGTCTCGATCCTGTCGGCGATCACCGAGCGGCTGT
>PMUE01000193.1 GCA_003167055.1 Vulcanimicrobiota bacterium
TTGTCATCCCGAGCGTAGCAATTGAACGCGAAGCGTTCATAGGCGTAGTCGAGGGACCGCACAAGGAGTATGCATTGATTCTCACACCGATGGTGATCGCGGATACGCCGTGTGGCATTCCGGATAAAGACGTGACGGTTGCAAAAGAAGTCACGCCTGCTTACCCCGATTCCGCCAAAGATCTCGGGTTGGGCTTCGTCGTGGTGCTCGTAGACGTCACCGTCGAGCCGGACGGCAGTGTCGAGCGGGCAATCATCACGCAGAGCAGCCACAACATGGCAATCGATGTAGCGGCGCTGAAGGCGGCACGCCAATCGACGTATTCGCCAAAGATCGTCGGCTGCCAGGCCATCACGAGTACGTTCATCTTCCGTGCCCGCATGGATCCGCGGACTGCGCCGAGATAGCTAACCCGTGCGTCATTCGCCTCTCTGCAACTTTCCCAAATCGGTCAGCAAATTGTCTGGCTTTGGCGCGCGAAACAACGTACGGTTGGTCACGACCCTGCCCTCACGATACCGCCATCGCCTCGGCAATCAGCTCGAGGGAACGCAGCCGCGTCTGATGGTCGAAAACGTCGGACACGATCATCACCTCGTCAACCTTTGTCTCGTCGACGAACGCCTGCAACCCCGCGCGCACGGTCCCCACGGAGCCAACAACCGAGCGCGCAAGAAGCCGCAGCGCTTGCGCTTTTTGATCGAACGACCAATACGTCTCAATGTCGTCGATCGGGGGTTTGCTCAAACCGCGTTTTCCGGTGAAGATGTCGGCGACCGACATCTGTTGCGTCGTCGCCAGGCGCTTGGCTTCGGCGTCGGTATCCGCAGCGATGACGTTGATCCCAGCCATCGCGCACGGTCGACCGAGTTGCGCGGACGGCTTGAACCGGTTGCGGTAGGTTTCGAGCGCCGGCAGCAGCAGATCCGGCGCGAAGTGCGATGCAAAGGCGTACGGCAAGCCGAGTTCGGCGGCAAGTATCGCACCGAATGTGCTGGAACCTAAAATCCAGAGCGGTACATTTGTTCCAGCTGCGGGTACCGCAACGATCGCTTGCCCCTCTGCCGGCTCGGCGAGGAAGGCTTGCAGTTCCAGCACGTCCTGCGGAAAAAATTCCGATGCATTGGGAGCGCGCCGCATCGCCCGCGCAGCAATCTGATCCGTTCCCGGCGCGCGGCCCAGCCCAAGATCAATGCGCCCGGGAAACAGTCGTTCCAGCGTACCGAATTGCTCGGCGATGACGTACGGCGAATGATTCGGCAACATGATGCCGCCTGCGCCGACGCGTATCGTCGACGTCCCGGAGGCGATGTGCGCGACCACGATGGAGGTCGCGGCACTCGCAATGCCTGCCATGTTGTGATGTTCCGCGATCCAGATGCGCGTGTATCCCAGCGCTTCCGCGTGTGCGGCGACATCGCGCGCGTTATTGAGGGCTGCAGCGGCATCTGAGCCTTGTCGTACCCGGACCAGCTCAAGCAACGAGAGAGACGTCATGAAACCTCCGAACAACAAAAGCCGGACATAGTATCCGGCTCTTGCTGTATATGGCGGAGAGGGTGAGATTCGAACTCACGGTACCCTCATCAGGTACGCCCGCTTTCGAGGCGGGTGCCTTCAACCGCTCGACCACCTCTCCATATGGTGCCACGTTGCGGCGACGGGGTTACTACCCGCGATTAGGCGTCGATACCTTCCTCGCGCTGGGGGACCCGCTTTTTCCTAAAGAACCGGCGCAGCTGGTCGGCCGCTTCTTCTTCCAGCACGCCCGACGTCACCTCGAGGCGGTGATTGGTCTTCCACGATTGCAACACGTCGAACGCGCCCCCGTTGGCACCGCCCTTGGGATCGCTCGCGGCATACACGACACGTTTCAACCGCGCCGCGATGATCGCACCCGCGCACATGACGCACGGTTCTTTGGTAACGTAGAGCGTTGCTTCGTGCAGACGCCACGCCCCGAGTCGTCGCGAAGCTTCACGAATCAACAACATCTCGGCGTGCGCCGTTGGATCGGGCCGCGATTCTTTCTCGTTCTTGGCTTCGAGAATCAAATCGCCGCTAAGGAGCACCGCACCGACTGGAACGTCGCCGTTATCGGCGGCTTCTTGTGCAAGCTCGATCGCGCGCCGTATATGCCGCTCGTCGTCCGTCATGTGCACGTCCAGGAAAATCGCGCCCGGAGGGATTCGAACCCACGGCCTCTGCCTTCGGAGGGCAGCGCTCTATCCAGCTGAGCTACGGGCGCATATTCCGCTCGCTTCGCGAGTCGCACATCCTATGCTTCCGGCGGTAGTCCGGTGCTTGGGATATGTTTGAAGAGATCCAATTTATGATCGACTAACGTGCGATAGAACTTGCGCACGCAATCCGGATGGCCGAAGAAATACGTCCGCGCATAGGCGAGGTCGTCGCCGGAACTATCGGGGACGTAATGCGAGATTTCGATCTCTTCCATCTGATTGCGGTCGACGGGGTGGGGGCAGAAATCGCACGGGATGGTGGACATTGTAAGGTTACTCCGCTCGCGAGCGACGGGACCCCGCGTGAGGTCCCGCCTCCCGAAAATTGGTGACTCGGGGGTGATTTGAACACCCGACCAAGGGCTTATGAGTCCCCTGCTCTACCGCTGAGCTACCGAGCCGTGCCGCTGTGGGCGCTTTTCGACACCTGACTGTACCAGAACCCGCCCCAGGCGGCAAGGGCGCTAACGGGAGCGGCTCGCAAGGTACTCCTTCACCAGGCGCTCGGGCGCTCGCGCAAGCCACGCTTCGACGATGAGATCGCGCAGTTCGCCAACTTTGATCCGGCTTAGCCGCACGAGAATCGCCGGATAGCCGTCGAAATGCGGTGTCGTAAAATAGATGCTGGGATCACGCTTGAGCAGCACTTCTTTGATCTCGAGGCTCGACGTGTGCGCGCCTAAGATCGCGCCCTTCGGCGCAGCGGCGCCGAGCGCCGCGATCTCGTTCTTCCGCAGCGGACGCTCCCACACGAAGCCTTTTTCTTTCGACTTGTCCTTAACGGCCCACGTCTTCATGTCCCATTTGACCGTCTCGACCACGCTCGGCAGCGCCGCCGCAAGCCGCGCTACGTCGTTCCACGTCGCCATGGGTCCTAAGTCCCAAAGGACGCCGACTTCCCGTCCATAAATTCTGTCTCCTATATGCGCCTACATACGCTTCTAACCGGGCTCTTTGTTACATTGTTTGCGGCAACCACCCTCGCGCCGGCTCCAGTACGCGCCGACGATGCACAGGTGCTGCTCGCCAAGCACCGCGCATTCGTGGGCTGGCAGTACGGTGACGGCGGCGTGTCTTCGCTCTATCTCGAGCGCATCTATACCGATGCAACGGGCAAAGTCACCCAACACGCGACGGAGAAACGCCTTGGCCTCGCATACCGCCGCGACTATCAAGCATCCGCGACCTACGGCGAAGGCGGCTCGACCGGCTTTACCGGTCGCGTCTTCTGGAAGACCAGCGAGAACGGTTTCACGGTTCCGATGATCGGCGACACGGCGAAGTACTACCTCGCCGTCGACGTCCTCTTCATGGAGGGCAGCACCGAGCTACCCGCGACCGTGCAAAGCAGCACGAGCATCAACGGCAAAAGCGTGCAAATCGTGCGCATCGCGATGAACGGCGCCGTGCCCTTCGACGTGTACGAAGACCCGCAGACAGGCGCGTATGTGCGAGCCGTCATCGATCCAGGCGGCTCGCAAGAGGCGATCATCAACATCGCTTCCTATGCCGATCTTGCGCCGGGAAAGAAAATCATCGGCAGCTGGTCGTTCGGCGATGACAAGGGCGCCTACAGCTACACCAAGACGGTCCTCAACGCTGCGATCCCCGCTGATGGTTTACATCCACCGACGTCGGCAGCGACGTGGAGTTTCGCGAACAGTCAGCCCTTCCCGATTCGCGTGACCGACGATCGACTCTACGTCGATGCTAGCGTCAACGGGGTCGCTGGGCGTTTCATCATCGACACCGGGGCCGGCGACATCGCGCTTACCGACGATTTCGCGAACCGCGCGCACGTCAAGACCGTCGACCACTCGACGGCCTTCGGCATCGGCGGCGTAACCAAGTCGCTGGTACGCAAAGCCGACACGCTCACCATCGGCGGCAACATCCTCTCCAACGTGATCGTCAGTTCGATCAACGTTCCGCTCGAAGACAAAAAGAACTATGAAAACGTCGATGGGCTGATGGGGTTCGATCTCTTCGCCGGAGCGATCGTCGACATGAACTTGAGCGACCACTCGATGCGTCTGAGCGATCCCACAACCGCCGCGGACGGACGCGGCGGCTATCCGATGACGCCCGATCTCAGCGAAGGCGTCCCAATGGTTCCAGTGAAAGTCGATGACAAGCTCACGGTCAATGCGGTGCTCGATAGCGGGGGCTCGAGTCTCGTCATGCTCTCGAACCAAGTCGAAGATCACGGCGTCCACCTGATCGTGAATCAGGAGAACACGTTTCTCAACGGCAACGCCGTCGCGAGCGGCGTCGGCGGCGACGAGATGCTGCGCTGCGGACCGCTCGGGCGCATCACCGTCGGGCCATTCCAGTACACCGGGTTGGAAGCGTGTGAGAGCACGAATTGGGAGCTGCACGAAGGATTGGTGGGATTCGATTTCCTCAAGCACTTCGATTACGTCTTCGATTATCCGCACGGCGTCATGTATATGATTCAGCACAAGGATTAGCGCAAACAAAAACGAGCCTCAGCGAATTGCCGAGGCTCGTCCTTCACATCCGCGGTCGGAGGGACTCGAACCCCCAACCTACAAGTTCGTAGCCTGTTGCTCTATCCAATTGAGCTACGACCGCGCGTGCCTGCTAGATTCGGAGAGAGAGGGATTCGAACCCTCGATACGACTTTACATCGTATAACGGTTTAGCAAACCGCCGCCTTCAGCC
>PMUE01000049.1 GCA_003167055.1 Vulcanimicrobiota bacterium
TGCCGCCGCTGATGCTCAAGACGCCGAACAATCCCGACGGAACCCCGATCGAGGTACTAAATCAGCTTCGCGCAAGCGTGCACGCGGATCGTTCGCAGTTCTTCAAGGACCTGTCAGCGCCGTTTTACGGGGCCAACCGTGCCGGCTCGAAGGTATCGCAAGGGCTGCGCGACTCATTCTGGCTCGAGGGAATGATTGCCGGGATGCCTGCCGCCTATGATTGCATCAAAGCGTTTTCCGAGACCGACTTCACGCCGGATCTCAAGAAGATGAGCGAGCTCGGAGTGCCGACGCTCATCGTGCATGGCGACGACGATCAGATCGTGCCGATCAAAGCCGCCGGAATCGCGAGCGCCAAAATCGTAAAGGGCTCAATCCTGAAAATCTACGAAGGTGCTCCGCATGGACTGCCGTCGACGATGAAAGATCGGCTCAACACCGATCTGCGCGAATTCATCACCACGTCAGTCAAAAAGCCGGTTCACGCGAACTAGCTTCGAGCGCCCCGATGCGCTTGCCCAAACTGGGATGTGACGCGAAGAGGAACTCGTACCAGGCGGGCGGTTCCTCTTCCGCTAGATTCTGATCGCGCAGGCGCCGGAATGCCGCCGCGCCCGCGCGCGGATCGTCGGTTGTGGCGAGTGCGAAACGATCTGCCGCCCATTCACGCGAGCGCGAATACGCGTTGATCGCCGGGCGGATAGCCAACGTGCCGGCGCCAAGCCAGGCGGCGATGCGAAGCAAGAACACGCTCTCGCGCGACCGATCGGTGCGCACGTACGCGCCAACCACGGCAAGCAGCGCGGCGGTGACGCTTTCTGCGAGCGCGATCATGCGCCAGGTGTCGCGCGAGACGTAGTGGCCCAACTCGTGCGCGACGACGAACGTAATCTCGTCCGGCGCAAACGCGTCGATGAGCGTATCGCCGAGCACGATACGATGAGTTGAGCCGATGCCGGTGACAAAGGCGTTGGCTTTTTTCGTTTGACGGCTCATATCCATGCGCAAGATCTCCGCATCGCCCACACCGAAGCGCGCTGCCAACGCGCGGAGCCGGACTTCAAGTGGCCCCTGCAGCGGTTCGAAGCGATTGAAGAGCGGGAGGATGTAGAGCGGCACCACGAGCGTCGCGAGGATAAAGAGCGGCAAGATGCCTAGCGCCGCGACGATCGGCCATGACGAGCGGAAGCGCCGAACCGCGAGTCCGCCTAAGAGTGCCAAGCCGCCGGTAAGCACCACGGAAATGGCGGTGCCCTTACTCCAATCGGCGAGGAATGCGGACGCCGATTGATCGCTCAACCCGTAACGCCGCTCGAGCGCGTAGTCTTCGACAAACGTTACCGGCAAATCGATGACACTCGATGCGAGCGTGAGCGCGGCAAAGTAGATGCCGGGCTGCAGCCAACGCGGCAGCGGTTCGAGCGCGCGTTCGATGCGCGGCGCCAGCGGGCCGTATGCGAAGGTGAGCGTCGACGCGGTCGAGCGCACCATCCCGGCAACAGCCAGCGCGCGCCGAGTGCGCCCGTAGGCTGCCGGATCGCTCGAGGTTGCGCTTGGCGGTCGGGATGCAAGCGCGACGGCTTGCGCGGCACGCGCTACGACATAGCCGGCGCTCGCACCAGCAACGAGGCCGAGCCAGAACTTTCGCACGCGCGGGAGTTCGCTTCAGTGCGTGCCGGGGACCTCGCACGACTCGAAATCGACGTCGTAGATGCCGACGCCGTACGCTTGCGGCGAGAGATGCAGATCGTGCGTCCCGAACGTCTTGTTCTCGACGATGTGATACGAGCGAGAAGCATCGACGTCGATGTATGACATCCCGCTTGCGTCGTAGTGAACGTCGGAGCCGGCGTCATCCTGCGGCAACGGCTTGCCGTCCTGGGTGACCGCGAGACGCGATGAGCCGCTTTTCCCCGGCCGCATCACCGCCGTGACCTCGATTGCATGGTACGTCATGGCGAAGTATCCGCTGCCGCCCCCGAATTCCATCGCCTCCTGCGTTGCATGCCAATAGCCGTTCAAGTAGATAACACCGTCGCGATGCGATCCGGAATCGTGATACTGCAGATCGCTCGAGGTATCGCCGAAAGTCGGTGTGTCGGCGATCTTTGCGCGTCCGACCAGCACTTCGCCGGTCTGCGGATAACAGACGGCGCCCGGTTTATCGTAGTTGTCTTGCGGCAGCAGCGCCATCAGCGGCGGAAGCGAGAGCGAGGGATTCCCGGCCTTGAGCAGCCCCTGAATCTTGGATTCGGTGTACGGGTAGTTTCCTTCACCGAGTTGGACGTGCACGAGGTGGCCGCTTTGGTCGTAGAGCAGTTCTGTCGGCCATTCCTTGATGCCGTAGTGATCCCAAATCGAGCGGCCGTCGTCGATCGCTACGGGCCACGTGACGTCGAGTCGCTTGGTGGCGCTCTCCACTTCGGAAGGCTGCCCGGAGAAATCGAATTCCGGTGTGTGCACGCCGACGATGACAAAGCCGTCGTCGTGGTAGCGCTTATACCATTCGCGCAAGTACGGAAGCGTGCGCAAACAGTTGAGGCAGGTGTACTCCCAAAAGTCCACCAGCACAACCTTGCCGCGGAGATCGGCCGGCGTGAGCGCGGAACTGTTGAGCCACTGCGTTGCGCCGTCGAAACTCACCATCGGCCCGCCGATCGACACCCCGCAGAGCGCGAGCGTTAGCCCAAGGACCAGCAAGCGTCTCATCGCGTCGAACCCTCCGTACCCACCCAGGGTTCGACGCATGAGCGCCAGGCGCTGTGACGCCTACTGGGCGGCTTGGACGGCCTGCAGATCTTTCTGGAGGATCGGAATGGATTGTCCGGCAAACGCGCGCATCTGCGCTCCGCCGCCCCCGTCTTTTTCGCTTTGGAACAACACGATCAGCGTCTGCAATTGGTGCGCTTGGTCGGCCGCGTAGCCGGACCCGTCGGTGGTTGCCTTCGGAGCGTCGGTCGAGAGCGTGATGCCGTAATACGACGCTAGCGACGCGAGCTGGCTGCCGATCGCGAGCTCGTCGCTCTGAACGTTGTTAGCGAGATTTTTGACCTGCGCGTCGCCGCTCGATTCAGCGGCAGTTGCGTTGGAAACGCTTATCAGCAGCACGTTCATCGCAGAATGTGCGAATTGCGAGTCTGCCGGGGTGGTGGCATCGCCGAGATCTGCGCCGAGCAGTGTGACGCCGAGCGCGACGCACGCTGCGACCGATCCGAGAGACTGTAAAATATGTAGATTTCGCATAGCGATTTCAGCGTGCGCCTGCACCGCCGGGCGGGGTGCGACTTTACCGACAGCTCTCGACCAAATGTGGATCAAAACCTGATCAACGATCGCTAAATTGTCCTATAATGACGCCTATGTTGCTCAGCGTTCTGATCTATCTCTTGCTCGGTGTTGTATTTGGATACTTGGGTGGTCTTTTTGGGATCGGCGGCGGCTTGATCGCGATTCCGGTCCTCGGCGTCTTCTTTGGGTACTCAGAGCAAGTCGCGCAGGGCACCGCGCTGGTGATGATCGTTCCCAACGTTATCCTCGGATTATGGCACTACATTCGCAAGGTTGGGATGGATGCGCGACTGGCGGTTACGCTTGCGATCAGCGCCGTCCCGTTCACCTATATTTGCGCGCGCTTCGCGACACGGTTGCCGGGGAATCCACTGCGCATCGCATTTGCGATCTTTATTGTCGCGATCGCCGCGCAGATGGCATGGCGCACGTTTGGTCCCAAGGGCTTGCAGGCGCCGCGCCCCGCGCCATGGCCCGTGGCCGGTGTTGTGGGCGCGATCGGCGGATCGCTTTCGGGATTCTTCAGCGTCGGAGGCGCGGTGTTCGCCGTTCCGGCGATGTCGGCGCTCTTCGACCTGTCGCACGTCGCCGCACAGGGCATGGGGCTGGCGCTCGTTGCGCCGGGAACCGTCGTAAGCATCATCACCTACGCCGGTGCCCATGACGTCGATTGGATTCCCGGCATCGCGCTTGCTGCGGGCGGAGCCGTCGCCGTGCCGCACGGCGTCACTTTGGCCAAACGATTACCCGAGCGTGTGCTGCGCAGCTTGTTTATCGCGTTGATGCTGGCATCAGCGGCCGGCTTGGTGCTGCGTTCCTTGCATTCCTAAAAAAGAAGACGGGCACTGTTGCACGACAGTGCCCGTCTCGAGCGTGACGGCTACATCCGCACGTTGATTTGGAAGTAGACGTTGAGCGGTGGGGGATTCCCGAGATTCGAGTCGATCACCGGAATGTACGACTGCAATTGCCACGGATACGGCGTAAAGCCGTTGGCCGCGGCGTCGTTGGGACCGGTCCCGTTGTAGAAGTTGCCGGCGTAGAGTCCGTTGGGGGAGTATCCGCAGTAGTTTGCGCCTGCGGGATAGGCCGAGGTCCACGGCTCTTTCGATCCGCCGAAGCAGGTGTGGAAGAGATCCGCAAAGGTGAGGGTGGCCGTGAGTTTCGGCGAGATGTCATACGACATCTGCAGATTCGTGACCAAGATCCACGGATTGCGGAACTGACCGGGCGACGAGAACGATCCCGTCTGGGAGTTCGGCACGTAGAGTTGCGCGGCCGCCGTCGAATAGGTTCCGACGTCGGAGAGCGCATCGCACTGATACGGATTGGTACCCGGTGAGGCCGCGGTAATGCCGGCCGTCAGCGAATTTTGGCCGCACGTGCGCGGATCGATACCGACTACGTCGAGCGGTCCACCGTACGAGCTACCCTGCGTGAGTTGTAGTGATGGGGTGATCGCAAATTTGGCCTTGCGATAGTTGAGAATCAGCGTTCCGTCGAGCGGGGAATCGAAGTACGCAACGCTGGGATTGTCCGTCGGCGAAAGGCCGGTCGAGCCCGGCGCGTACCACGCGTTGGGATCGAGCAGCCCTTGAACCGGCTGATTGTAATACGGATTGTAGATCGCCGTTGCAGATGGTGCCGTCCCGGCCGGAACGCAGGTTCCGCCTTGATAGTACGGACAGCCGCCGCCCGCTTTGGTGAGCAGATTGTATTGTGAAATCGCCGTGTTCGCCGTGACGATCTGGTTGGCACCGTAGTAGTATTCGTACTTCACCTTGGCGTCGGTGTACGTCAGCGCGAGCTGACCGGAGAGTCCGTCACGCGAGAAGTCGCCTTTCTGAAGCGAGAACTCGGCACCCATCGAGCGGAATTCTCCGACCGGTGCTTGCGTGACGAAGTTCGGCCCGATGAAGGCTTCCTGTTGGTATCCTTGTGTGACGTCGTAGAACGGCGTGATCTTATAGCTCAGGTCCGTTCCGCGGATATGGCGCTCCAGCGACAGATCGAATTGATCCGCGCTCATGGCCGGAATCGGATGGAAGGGCGAGTCGAAACCGAGCGGCAGACCGGCGTTCCAGATGCTCAGTTCGTTGCCCGAGTTGCTGAGATACTGAACCGACGCCGAAATGGGCGGCTCGGTGTATCGTCCGGCCGAGAAACGCCAGACCGTGTCCGACGATTGGGTGTACGTCGCCGAGAACCGCGGCGAAAGATCGCTCAGCGCGTAACTGGTCGGTGAATTCGCCGAGAAGTTCGGATGGTTGTATCCGGTCGGACAGTTCGGCGTGTAGATAGTCGGTGCGGGCGGCGGCTGCCCGGGAAGGAGCGGCGACGAGTACACCGTCCCCACCGAATTCACGCAGACGTCGTTCTGCACGATCGAGGCATAGAATTGCGTCGCCAAGTTTGCGGCGGAATCCAAGCCGTAGTTGTAGTTTTCGTAGCGCAGCGCCAGGTTGAACAACAACCGGTCGCTCGGGCGCCACTGATCGCTCAAGGAGAGGAACGAGAACTTCGGATCGACCGTGTTGTACGATCCGCTGGAATCGCCGTTCCAGAGCGTGGACCACTGCGCGCCGGCCAGTGCCGCCGGACTGCCCGGTGGCGGCGTGCCGGTCGGACCGTTTGCCGCGGTGCTGAGATACGAACCGCCCGGAGCGCAACCGGTGACGGTGCCGCCGGTCATCGCGGGGGTTCCGGTGGCTGGATTCCAACACTGGAAGCCGCCGTTGTTGAAACTCACCAGGCCGATCGGTGAAACGCCGCCACTGGTGATGCCGGTGTAGCCTTCATTGTTGAAGCGCATCACGTTGGCGGTCGTGTAGTTTCCGGTCAACTGCAGCAAGTGTTGGCTGCTGATCTGGTCGGCGAATTGCAACTCTCCGCCGGCCGTGTGCGTGATCAGGTCGTAGTTGGCCGAGACGAACTCGTCGTCGGACGGCCCGACACCGAAATTCGCGTAAGAGTTCCACGCGGCGTTGGCCCCCGCTTGGGTCCAATCCGAGAAGAACGTGTACGCGAAGGCGCGCACGTACGCACTGCTGGAAAGCTCGCGCGTATACTGCGCTTTGAGGATACCGGTGTCATTCCAGAATCCGTCGCGATCGACCGCCGGAATCTCGGCGCCGAAGCCGCGATCGGTCGGACTCGACGGTTGGTAGTAGTTCTGCAGCGACAAGCCGGAAATGGGCGTGCCGAAAGGTGCATTGTAAACCTGCGCGTCGACGTAGGACGGGTAATTCGGCGTGCACCCCCCGCTGCCGGGGGCACAGTATGGATTACCGGTGACGGCAAGGGTGTACGGGTCGTAGCCGCCCGCGTCGTTGGGACTGGAGTACGGCTCCGTGTTCATCGACGATGCGCTCCACATGAGCTGGATGTCGTCGCTGAGACCGTTGCTGCGCGGCACGCGGAAGTGGAAGTTTGCAACGTCCTCGCGATCCGATATCGTCGCGGGAACGCTCGCGTTTCCATAGGCGCCCGTGAACGGGATGAAGCAGTTCGTCGGTTGTGGGGCGACGCCCGTCGTCGTACCCTCGCCGTCGAACCACGGCAAGCCGGTTACACTCGCCGGTGTGATGTTCGTACCGGGCTCGCAAAGTGGTGCAAGCGTGCGCGGAACGCCGTTGAGTTCGGCACTCGCGCCCATAATCGAGTAACCGGAATAGACTTCGCCGGGCACCATGAGATCCGCACCGTTGGCACTGTCAAGGTTGCGGAAGTCCTGATTGTAACCCGAGAGCCCGACGTAGTAGCTAAAGCGGCGATCCGGCGTTGCGCCGCCGGCTTCCACCTTGAGTTGATGGTAGAAGGTTGGATCCGCGATCCCGCCGCTGAGCGATGCGTAGCCCGGGTACGTTCCGGTTTTGATCACCTGATTGATAAAACCCGAAGTGCCGGACGACGAGTTGGAGGCCGGTCCGCCGCCGGTGTAGACCTCGAGTTCTTGCAATCCCGTGTTGCTCTCGGTTGACGCAACGTAGTTGTCGAAGGCGCGGTTGACCGGGACGCCGTCATACTCGAAGCCCGAGAAGAATGACTGCGAGCCGCGGATATAGACGGGCTGATTCCAGCCCATGCCGCCTGCGGTGACGTTCACGCCGGGAACCGACGAGATCGCCGAGTACGCGCTGTTCATGTTCGTGCCGCCGCCGAGTGCGGCGCCCGCTTGGATAGCGGCCTGGTTGACGTTATAGAGATCGGATCCGACGCCGCCCTTGACGAGCGTCGACGACGTCGCGGTGGTCCGGGTGATGGCGATCGTCTTGAGCAGCGTCAGACGGAATGCGAGCGTCTGATTTTGGTCTGCGAAGATGGTAAGTCCGGCTATCGATTCCGGATTGTAGCTCGTCTTGATAAGGGAAATCGTGTACGTGTCGGGAGCGAGCGCGAGGAACACGAAGTGTCCCGTGCCGTCCGTTTGCGTTGTTGCGACCTGCGAAGCCGACGTAACCTTGACGGCGACGCCGCTAAGCGGGTGACCGGCATCATCGGAGACTACGCCGCCGATACCGCCCGTCGTGCCGGCCAGTGCCCACGTTACCTGGCCGACGAAAAAGGCGAGTGTTACGGCGAGTGCAGCCAATGAACGCCCAATCGAGTGACGTTTCATGTGCTTGCTTTCCTTTTCTGCGGAAGTGTTGATTGCTCAGCGCAATCTCACACGTTTCACAGAGTGTCATAAGGCAGCCATAACGTCTTCACAAAACCTAACAACGGAAATCGGACGGCGGCTTACAAACCGGCGTCCGATGTATGTCACTCAGAACGGGCACTGCACGTTAGTATTGCGTATGACGCCGCGCTACGTCTTCACACGGTGTAACATTGCGCGCACAGCGAGCATTGTGGAATTTCTCGAATGTCGCGCGTGTGAAGTGGTGCTCCGCAGCTGTCACACTGCGGCGTTCGCGCGCGTTCAAGTGAAGTTACGAGGGCGCCGTGCGTCTGTTGCAATGGCGCATACAGCGGATCGACGGCGACCAGAAACAGACCGGGCTCACGCGTGCGTTGCGCGCGTTCGATCAGGTGCGCCGCGGTCGCGTTATCGCCGCGTGCCACGGAGATGGCCGCAAGCGCGACGTGCGACGGAATCTGCGAGGATGCCAGAGTGGTGACCGCTGCCGCGCACGCTTGCGCGTCATTGCGTCTTGCAGCGATAACGCC
>PMUE01000037.1 GCA_003167055.1 Vulcanimicrobiota bacterium
TACTCCAAAGTTGGCGCACGAGTAACCCCGCGCTTTTACGCAGCGGTTATGCCGCGTTGCATCAGCTCGTTATGGCCGGATGGTACGGCAATGACGCGGCGTGGTCGCGCATCGGCTATCCGCGACCACCGCGAATCGCATGATCGCCGACCCGATCGCACAGGGACTCGCGCGTGGTTGGAAAGCCTACGACGCTTCGACCTTCGATCGCGATCGCGCGTTTGACGCGGACGTCGTCATTGTCGGGACAGGAGCCGGCGGTGGCACCGCGGCGGAGATTCTCACGAACGCAGGACTCAATGTCGTAATGATCGAGGAAGGCCCGCTGCGTTCATCGCGCGACTTTCACATGCTCGAGCGCGAAGCCTATCCCGAGCTCTATCAAGACTCCGCCGGCCGGCGCACCAAAGACAAAGGCATCGTCATCTTGCAAGGTCGCGCCGTCGGCGGCTCGACCACGGTGAACTGGACGAGCAGTTTTCGCACACCGCCTGAGACGCTGGACTACTGGCGCGAACATTTCGAGCTGTCGGACTATTCCGAAGGGGCGCTCGCGCCGTGGTTCGAGCACATGGAGCGCCGCTTATCGGTGCATCCGTGGGACGAACCACCCAATGAAAATAACGCCTTGCTAGCGCGTGGCGCGCAAAAACTCGGAATTCCTACGGCCGTCATCCCACGCAACGTCAAGGGATGTTACAACCTCGGGTACTGCGGCATGGGCTGTCCGACCAACGCCAAGCAATCGATGCTCGTCACGACGATTCCGGCGGCGCTCGATCGTGGTGCGACGCTGATTAGCCGTGCACGCGCGCAGCGCTTTCACTTTTCAGGCGAACGCGTCACCATGCTGGAGTGCGCCGCGCTCGATTCAAGCGGCTTGCAGCCGGGCCCGCGTGCGATCACCGTGCGCGCAAAAACGTTCATCAGTGCCGGCGGCGCGATCAATGGCCCCGCGCTCTTGCTGCGAAGCGGTGTACCGAATCCGTATGGCACGCTTGGGACGCGCACGTTTCTGCATCCGACCGTTATTTCGGCGGCGATCATGCCCGAGGTCGTCGCCGGATATTCAGGCGCGCCTCAATCGATCTACAGCGATCATTTCTTACACACACAGCCGCTCGATGGAGCGATCGGCTACAAGCTCGAGGTGCCGCCGCTGCATCCGGTTTTGTTTGCGACCACCACGCCCGGTTTCTCCGGGGCGCATGCAGCGCTGATGCATCAGATGCCCTACGCGCAGGTGATTATCGCGCTGATGCGCGACGGATTCCACTCGCAGAGTACCGGCGGCACCGTCGGATTGCGCAGCGACGGTACGCCGTTGTTGGATTATCCGATCTCGCCGTACGTCTGGGAGGGAGCGCGACGGGCGCTCAAGAGCATGGCGCAGATCCAGTTCGCTGCCGGGGCGCGCTCAGTGCTGCCGGTCCACGAGTTGGGTGCATCGACCAACTCGTACGAGGAAGCGGCACGCCTGATCGACACACTGCCGATGGAGATTCTTCGCGCGATCGTCGTGAGCGCACACGTGATGGGTGGTTGCGGCATGGGCGCCGACCCGCGCTCGTCAGTTACCGACGGTACCGGCCGTCACCATCAGCTCGAGAATCTCTATGTTTTCGACGGCTCCGCCTTCCCGACGAGCCTTGGCGCGAACCCACAACTTTCGATTTACGGCATGGTCGCGCGCAACGCGAGCCGGCTTGCAGGTCAGATCGCCGCACCCGCCAAGCGCTAGCGGACTATGGAACAAACCGTGATTCACATGGCCGAAGCTGCGGCCTGGGTGTTTGTCGTCATCTTCGTCTTCGCGATCATCGGCGTCTGGGCAACGATTCGCTGGATCATCAACATGGTGACCGCGGGGGAGCGCGCCGTCGGATCGAGCGTACACGGCGTCGAAAACAAATTCACCCACCACGACAACTAAAACAAAATCGTTTGGAACTCTGAGACGGTTCGAAAGCCGACGCGCTCGTAAAGCGCGATGCCTTTATCGTTGAAGTCGTTCACGTAAAGCGAAAGCGTCGGCGTCAGGTCGAAGAGCTTGTCGCAGATGGCGGCGAGCGCCGCGGTCGCAAGTCCTTTACCGCGTAATTCCGGCGGCGTCCAAATCCCTTGCATTTGCGCGGTCAGCGGACTCCATGGGCCAATGTTGCAGAAGAAGCACAGGCGCCCCAGTGATTCACCGACCCACCACAAGCCGCGATCGATCATCGTGCGCACGTTTGAGGTGAACTCTGGCGAGGATCGCATCGGATCGTATTCGAGCTCGGCGGTGATCATCGCCGCTGAGTTGTCGGCGACCGCGGGCCATTCGTCGATGCGCGCTCTGCGCACGACGACGGTGCGATCGACGGGGCGAAGCAGCGGGCGATCGATCATCATGACGAATTGACGGTCGCGTACGAGGCGCGGGCGTTCATGTTTACCGCGCACGAGCGCCCAGTACGCCACGGTCTCGGTTCGCGGGCCGACGATCATCTTTTCGCCGCGATGGCTCGCTCCGACGCGCGCAAATGCTTCGATCGCCGCCGGCGTGTCGGCAGCGATTGCGACCTGGCGCGAGAAAAAGGCAACGCCCCGGACGCGGTTCTCGTCGTCAATGGCGAGATGGAGCGCGTTCTGCGTTGCCGGCGAGCGGTCGAAGAGAATCAAATAGGTCAAGAAAACATTCGCATACGGGGCGCGCGCAAGATAGGCGATGGCATCTTGCTCGCGCGCGCTCGTCATGCGCTCGATGCGCACCATCAATCGAGCTGTTCGAGTACCAGCGGCTTGCTCGTGGGAGCCTTGCTTCCGCCGTCCGGTTCAAGCGTGATCTCGACCGCGGCAACGTCCTTGGCATCGACCGGAAGCGTCACGACGGCGACGCCGTGCGAGTCGGGCACGAAGGTCAGTGCCGGCTGCAATGCAGTGCCGGTTTTTGGCATTGTCCAGGCTTCGTAAACGCGGCCGCGTGGTGGTTGTGCGAGATCGTGCATCGTGATGTAGAGATGATTGCGGACGCGCACCACCTGACCTCCGGTGATCTCGAAGCGTTGGGCGTCGTCATCCATCAGATCGGCCAGCGTGCCGCGCTCGCCGGCAAGGTCGCGTACTAAGCCGGTGGTCCGCGTGTGCGCAAGGGTGAGTTGCGATTGAGCGGTCTTGAGCTGCTCGATCAACGACAGATTGATCAGTGAGAGCGTGACCGCGACGGCGAAGCATACTGCGGCAACCAGGTACGCCGGCCACACGATCGGCCGTCGGCCGCGCGTCTGTGGATCCACGGAGGACTCTTTCGCCTTGGCGAAGTTCGCGCCATGCAGGAATTGGTCGAGCGTCTGCGCGCCGCGCGCTCGGTGCTGGTACTGACAGGCTCGGGAATCTCTGCCGAAAGCGGATTGCCGACATTTCGCGGCGTCAACGGCCTGTGGCGCACGCATCGCGTCGAAGAGCTCGCGTCGCCGCAAGGCTTCGCGCGCGATCCGCAGTTGGTGTGGACGTGGTATAACGAGCGCAACGCCGTGCACCGCCGCGCGCAGCCGAATCCGGGCCATTACGCGCTCGCATCGCTCGAAGAACGTTATCGCGATTTCACGCTGGCAACGCAGAACGTTGACTCGCTGCATCTACGCGCGGGTTCTCGCAACGTGCTCGAACTTCATGGCGCGTTGCGCACCGCGCGCTGCACCGGATGCGACGAGCGTATACCGATCGATTCATCCGGGCTTGCGCTCGACCGCATCGAGCATACGTGCGGTGGCCGCATTCGTCCTGACATCGTTTGGTTCGGGGAATCCTTGCCGCGCAATGCGTGGGAATCAGCGTGCGCCGCCGCCGACCGAGCGGAAGTGATCGTGGTCGTGGGCACGAGCGCGGTCGTCTACCCGGCGGCCGCGCTCGCGACGCGGGGCAGAGCGTTCGTGGCCGAGGTTAACCCCGAAGAAACGGCGATCAGCGACCGGGTCGACTGCGTTGTGCGGGGGACGTCTGCCCAGACTTTGCCGGAATTGATCGACCGGCTCTGAAAAAATCGGGCCCTGGCCGATACCTCGGGTATGAGTATTTCACGTACCCGGTTTCTCGTTGCCTCGAGCCTCGGCGCCGGCGCCGTCGTTTTGCTGAACCAGCTGGTTGCTCGTGCCGAAAGCGCCGACCCCGGCGATCTCGACACGCTCAACGCCGCCATCGAACTCGAGCGCGCCGGAATCAAAGCGTACGACGATGCCGCTTCGACCTTGCTGCTCTCGCCCAAGGTGTTGTCCGTGGCGCTGCTCTTTAAGCGAGACCATCAGGTCCATCTCGCCGCCCTGTCTGCTGCCGTGCAAAGCGGCGGTGGAACCGTCACCGACAAGACGTATCATATCGACTACCCGAAGCTTGCCACCGAAGGCGACGTGCTTGCGTTCGCGCAGGTCGTCGAGGAGAAGGCAGCGAGCACGTATCTTTCCGTCATCCCGGAATTCAAAGATCGCGAGCTTGCACAAGTCGCGGCGTCAATTATGGGAATCGAAACCATTCACGTGGGAATTCTTGCTCAAGCCCTCAACGCGTTTCCGCCTTACCCTAGCGGATTCGTAAAATAGGCGAATGCGCTTCGGGTTCGTCGCGCGCTTTGCCGCGGCGCTGCTGGTCTGTGCGATCGGCGTCGCCGCGGCGCTTTCATTTTTCTTTGCGCGTACGCACCTTGACTCGCTCAAGCGCGATTTAATCACCACCGCGGTCGGTCAAGCCAGCGCGGCACTCCAGCCGCCGCTCGATCGCTACGCCTCGAGCGGCCGTCTATCTCCCGCTTCGCGGGCAGTCATCGATGCGGCCATTCGCAACGTTCAAAACTTCAATCCACTGGTGCGCGGCGTGCGTTTGTACACGCCGGCGGGCCTTCCGCTCGATCCTCCGGCGGGCGAGCCGCAGCCCGCATATGTCGGCGCGGCAATCTCGCAAGAGAACATCGTGCAGACGCCGGTGCAAGCGGTTGAGGGCGAGTCGCTCGTCACCGCGTACATTCCGATCGCCGGTTCTTCCGGACGTTATCTCGCGGTAGCAGCGGTCGAGATCTCGGTGAGTCAGATCACCGCGCAATCGGGACACGAAACCAGATTTGTCGTAATCTCGACGTTGATTGCCTGCGGTGTCATCTTTATTTCGTTGCTAACCCTCGCCGCAGCCGCGCAACGCGAACTCAATCGGCGTGGGCGCGCGGCCGAGACGACCTTTTTGCAGACAATGCTCGGCATCGCCAACATCGTCGACCAGCGCGATCCGTACACCGCTGGGCATTCGCATCGAGTGGCTGACTATTCCGTCGCTATCGCCAAGCACATGGGGCTTTCGCGTGTGCTCATCGAGCGCGTTCGCTGGAGCGCGCTTCTGCACGATCTCGGAAAGATCGGGATTCCCGATGCGGTGCTGCTAAAGACTGGACCCTTCGATCAGCTCGAACGCCAGATCATCAACCATCATCCCTCGATTGCCCGCGACATCCTGGGCGAAGTAGAAGCGATGGCCGAGATCGTTCCGTGCGTGCTGCACCACCACGAGCGGTGGGACGGCGGCGGCTACCCGATGGGTCTGGCGGGCGAAGCGATACCGCTGCTCTCGCGGGTGATTGCGGTGGCCGACTCGTTCGATGCGATGACCACCGACCGGCCGTACCGCAGCGCGTTGGCGCTCGACGAAGCGCGCCGTCGCCTCAGCGATGGCGCCGGCACGCAATGGGACGAGCGATGCATCGCGGCGATGGTCGAGTTGATTGATACCGGCAGCGTTCGGCCGCCGAGCGAGCACGTGCGGCAATTCGGTTCGCGCCTTAGTGCGAAGTACGGATATCGAGCGTAAGATCCGCGCTCTCGCTCGGAACGTCAACCGTCATCGTGCGTTCGCCATGCGCAAGATCCCACGCGTGTAATACGTACTTGCCCACCGGTACGCCGCTGAGCACGTAGGCGCCGTTTGAACTCTGGGTGTACGGACCGTCAGCCACGATGATCGTGGCATGCATCGACGCATGAATGTGGCAGTGCACGTCGATGACCCCCGGATTCGGAAACGGCACAACCTTGCCCGGCCCGGTGTCGTAAAAGCCGATATCGAACGGATCCTGCGGCGAATTCGAGTAGACGCTGTGGAAGAACGGGTCTTGATTCGGAAAGCGTATGGTCGACCCGACCGGAACCACCGTAAGCGGCGGAATGAAGCTACGATCTTTGTTCGTAAGCGCATCCTCGATCGGTTTCGGAGCGTCTTTTGGCGCGCTCACCCATATGACATCGGCATCCGTCGCGCCATGAATGGTTGCGGCGTCCGCGTGTCCGGTCGCCGCCAGCACCATGCCGGCGAGCAAGATACTAGGGAGGAAGCTGTACGGGAGGGCCTTGATCGTCTTCATACGTCCCGGTGACGGGTGGCGGTTCGGGAAGCGCCGTCGCTTCGTCGTCGAGGCGCGAAAAGCGCCCGAACTCCGGCGGCGGTGCCGCTCCGGCGACGCGTTCGTCGACGGTATGCTCCGGTTGCTGTTCTTCCGGAGCGATGTACGAATCGGGCTCGACTGCGGCCGTGTCATTGTTCTCGTACGAGCGCACGACGGTTTCGGTGAACGCGCGCTGCGACGGCAGTGTGAGCAATCGATCGTCGGCCGCGCGGCGGGTGAGGCCGCGAATGATGTACGCGTTTTGTAGCCGGCGCAAGCCGCGCAGCGGAATCGAGGAGGTCGGAACGCCGACGAAGAGCTCGCGTACGACATCGTAGGTCTCTTCTGAGGCGATGATTGCGGCGTTGAGATCTTCGGATGCGGCTTCTAGGCGCGCCGCGACCGCAACCGGATTCCCAACGACGGCAAACTCGCGCCGGTCTTTATAACCGGAATCGCCGGCGACGATCTTCCCCGAATTGACGCCCATGCCGACCGTAATCGGTTTGCGGCCTGCGTCACGCCAGCGAGCCTCCATCGCGCCGATGACGCGCATGATGTCCAGACTTGCGCGCAGCGCGCGCTCCTCCTGAAATTTCTCTTCAACCAAGATGCCGAAGGTCGCCATGACCGTGTCGCCGCGCAAGCTTTCGATCATCCCGCGATGGCGCTGCACCGCTTGCCCGACGATCGTGTAGAACTCGTTCAAATAGCGCAGCGTCTCAGCCGGCGAGAGCGTCTCGGCGAAAAGCGCGAAGTTGCGAATGCGCACGCACAGCATCGTTGCGTAGTATTCACGCGCCTCGAATAGCCGCGCGTCTTTGCGCGCCAACAGGTCCTCGACCACCGGCGACGGGACATAGCGCGAAAAGAGCGAGAGGACGCGCTGGTGCTCCCCGCGCGCAAAAACAAGCCGCTGAAAAAAGATCCAAGCGTAATAAATCGCTACCCCGGCCAGAGCCGCGAGCGCGATGACCAAGATGGCAGCCATCGGACCTGGGGATTTCCCGAGGCCCCGCCGGGAAACCCGTCGTAAGAGGCGCGGATGGACGCACTCGAGGCGCTACGCGCAAAAATCCCCGGATTTCCAGGCTTCGAGGATGCTGACGCTCGCCGGCTCTCCGACGAGGAGGTCCGGGCGTACTTGGGCGAGGCGATGGCGCCGCTCGAGGACCGCCTTAGCTTGGCCGGGCCGCAGGCCGAGCGCTTTGAATCGACGCTGCTGCGCGCGGAATTCATGAATCAGGCCGCATTCCGCGTGTACGAATCCGCCAAGCTCGACGACGCGCAAAACGCCGCGATGGCGGCTGCCGATGTGACCGCGATAGAACTGGCCGACCGTGCCGATGCCGTGGATGCGAGTACGCTCGACGCCTATCTCGATTCAGTCAATGCCGTTTTTGACGAGCGTGACCGCATCATGAAGGCAAGCGCGCCGGCACCAACCTCGTTTCCCTAATGCGAACAGGAACTCGTCGCGGGTGACGGCGACGGCGTGGCCTTCTTGTGTGCGAAGAGTCCGCCGACGGCGTTTGCTACTTCGCCGCCGTAGCCGCCGGTAGCACCATTTACGGCATTCGACGCTTGATTCGAAGCCGCGCTCACGATCTCGCCTTTGGCTGCGTCCCAACTGGTCGGCACGCCGAAGTCCGGTGAGAACCGATCGATCATCTGTTGGGTAATCGCCTGTACTTGCGTTTGCAAGACGCCGTTGACCAAACGCGCCGCGAGCGATTGACCGGCAACTAAGGTGAATGTCTTGCCGTTCGCGGCCGTCACCTGGACGGGCAAGTTGGGGTCACAAACCTCGTAGACGTTGACGGTTAGATCGTTGCCCTCCGCGTCGATATCGCCTTCAGTTCCGCGCACCGCTACCTGCCCAGTAGCGGTAGCAAAGGTAAAATCAGCCCTCGCACCTTGCGGGTGCTGCACGACGAAGCGCACTTTGCCGACGACGACGAAGTCGGCGTGGGCAATGTTCGTTAGATCGAAGACCTTGAGTTGGACCTTGCTTTGCGCACCGACGAGCACCCGCGAGCTGTCGGGAAGCCCGATTTCCGCGAGCGAGTCTGCACCGGTGATCGCATAATCGTCATCGTCGAGGACGGTGCTCGCTTTGGGCGCAAGCGGCGTAGTAGCGCCACCGCGCAGATAGCTGACGGTGCCGTGCATATTGTGCAGCTCTTTGTCATTTGCAGCGCGGGCTGGAAAGGCGCACAAGACGGCGCCGAACGTCAATGCGGCGCCAAGAGCAAACGAGCGCGAGGACATCATGATGGAATAGTTTAACGCGACTGTATGTTTGCCCCGCTCCTCGCACTGCTCACACTGCATGTGATACCGAGACCCGTTTCGCTTGTGCCGGAAGCGTGTTCGATTGCGCCGCCGCTCACTGCACCGGCCGGTATCGATACGGGCGCGCTGGACGAATGGCAGCAGCGCTGGAAAGCGTTGGGCATTGGGCAGGTGACGGAAGGGAGCGATTCTCCGCTACGATTCGTTCGTGATGCGATGCTGACGCCACAAGCATATCGGCTCGACGTCTCGGCGCGCGGCATCACGATTTCGAGCGCGGACTCGGACGGTGCGTTCTACGCGGTCATGACCCTCGTGCAGTTGCCGGTGCGTCAGGGCAACGCGTGGCGTCTGCCATGCGTCCGCATCAGTGACGCGCCGTCGCTGCGCTGGCGCATCCTTTCCGACGACGTCTCGCGCGGCCCGCTGCCGACGATGCGCTACTTCGAGGAGCGCATTCGCACGATCGCGGCATTTAAGATGAACGGCTACT
>PMUE01000207.1 GCA_003167055.1 Vulcanimicrobiota bacterium
CGGCGGGTGGTCATATGAAGACCCTGGCCCGCGGCCCGCACCGTCGGCCCTGATTGTTCGCAATCTGATACAGGATCGTCCACAATTTGTGAGAGGCAGAAGTCGATCATGAACAATCTCAGTTCCAGCGACAGCTACACTTCCGCTACCACGATGGCCGCGGGCGACCGGCGGGGTGACTTCGAGGCCGTGCCGCTGATCGATTTCTCCGGCATGCTGCACGGGGACGCGCGTGCCAAGGCCCAGGTCGCGGCAGCGCTGCGCGTAGCGCTCGCGCAACATCGTGCGAACGAGCGGATGCGCCTCGTACGAACCTTCGGCCAGGCGATACACGAACGCCGAGGCGGCCGCAGCGGTTGCCAGTGCCTCCGGCGCATTCGGATCGTCGAGAACGAGTGCGACTTCTTCACCGGTTGCGCTCGGTATCGCCGCCACCGCCAAGAGACGCTGAAACTGCGCGGGTTGCAATGCGGCGAGCGCCTCTTGCGCCAAATAATCGTAGAGATCCGAGAAGTCCAGCGCCTCCGCGCGCTCGAGCGCGACGCCCAGACGTGCTGCGCGTGCAAGTCGTTCGAAGAGCAAGACCGCGACCGGCCAGCCGCGCGTGATTTCGGCGACGCGATCGACGGTGCGATTGGGCACGCTGATTTCACGAAACGCTTCGCGGATCTCACTCTCATCAAATGCCAGCTCGCCCTCCCGCAAGGTGAGCACCTCGTGCGGTGGTGCGAACCGGCCCAACCCCAGCGGCGGACTGCGACGCGAGCAGATGGCAATGTGCCGCTGCGCGGGCGTTCGCGCGAGAAGCCGAGCCAAGAATTCCATCGCGTCGCTGTTATCGATGGCGTCCTCGAGATTCTCGAAGACGAACGCAGCGTGGTCGTATGGATGGTCCCAAAGGTCGACGACGAACTCGGTCCACACGGTGGCGTCGCCGGCAGCCGCGATGCGTTGCTCTGCGACGCGCGCTTGCGCACGGGGATCGCCGGCTACAAGTGCGGCGGCGGTGCGTTGGGCTAAATCGATGACGTCGCGCGTCTCACGACAATCGCATACCGCTGACGTGCCAAGCGTACGAGCGTAGGTCCGCACGACGCTGCTCTTGGCATAGCCGGCCGTCGCGATCGCCGCCAAAAACCTCGGTGAACGCGCAGAAAGGAGGCTCTCCAGGCGCGGGCGCGCGAGCCTCATCGAAGGCTCTAGTAGTTTCTGCTAGCCAAAGAGGCCGAGAACTGCCGACGCGTTGACGTTGTTTTTCGCCTGCAATGCGAACTGAATCTGCTGTTGCAGTTGCGAGAGCGTCGACTGCGTGACGCCCTGTCCGTAGTTCTCATCGGTGATGTTCGATGCGGCAGTCGTGAGATTGTTCGCGTACGTGTCGTTCGCTTGGGCGGCGGTCTGCAGCGCGACCTGCTGTGCGCCGAGTTGCGCTTGCGCCGTCGTGAGCGAGCTGAGCGCGTTTTGAATCTGACCGATCGCCTGCGTCGAACTTAGGCTACTCGACAAGTCGACGTTGTTGATTTGCAGCGTCGTCGAGCTAACGCCGGGAATCGCAACGTTGGTCGTGTTGCCTTCGTTGGCACCGCTCTGCACGGTGAGCGCGCTGTTCTGCGAATTCGCCGGCGTGGCTTGCGCAATCTGAATCGTCGTCGTCTGTCCGACATCGGCCAGCGAGATATTGCCGACTTGAACGTTGACGTTCTCAACGCCGGTAATCGTCCCGCCGGAAGCCACCGGACCCGTCGTCACGGTTTGACCGGTCGCGTTGTCGCGTACCGTGGCGACCGCGGCAGCCACGCCGTTGTTATTAATTACCTGCACTTGAATCGTCGAATTCGTCGTGGACGTTCCGCCAAAGCCTTGCGCGGCGCCGGTCGGCGGCGTCTGGAAGTTCGCATTCGCGGCCGTGACTTGCGTCACTACCGTTCCACCGTTTTGCACGATGTCGTTGTTCGTCACCTTGGCGGTGGCTTGCGTTCCGGCTTGCGGACCTGCGAGCGAACCGTTGAGCAGCGGCTGGCCGTTGAAATTGACTGACGAAGCGATCGTATTCGCCTGCTGGACGAGCTGATTGCTCTCGGCTTGCAAATCGGCGCGATCGGCTGGGCTCAGGAACGAATTGACGCCTTGCACGGCCAAGTTGTTGACTTGTTGCAGGACGCCGGTCAACTGCTGCAACGCGCCTTGCGCGACGTTGGTCGCGTTGTACGCCTCTTGAATGTTGTCGGAAGCCGTGGCCGCAGCGGCCGCTTGCGTGTTGAGCGAGGTCGCAATCGCATAACCGGCGGCATCGTCTGCAGCGCTATTGACGCGCTTGCCGCTCGAAAGCTGATTAAACTGCTGCAGCAGACTCTCTTGAGTCTGCCCGGTCTGGTTGACTAAAGAGTTATTCAAGGTAGTGATCGATGCCATGGCCCCCAGATTATAGCAGAACTCGCCTTGCTGCCCCCCATGAGCTCGCCCTTAACCTAGCCGTATCTTTACAGACGGTTACTCGTAGCGGATCTCGTCGATCGTGTACTCGATCGGACCGGCCGGCCGTACCACGACCACCCGCTCGCCGACCCGGTGGTCGGTCAGGGCACGGGCAATCGGGGATTCCCAGCTGATGGTCCCGCGGAGCGGATCGGCCTCGTCCTCACCGACAATCCGGACGCTCAGCTCGTGGCCGGCGGCATCGTGGGCGCGGACGCTAGCGCCGAATTCGACGACGCCCTGCGGGTGCGCCGAGGGGTCGATGACGATTGCCGAATCGACGCGCTCGGCAAGATACGCGGTCTCGCGCATGTCGCCGTCGGCTTGTGCGCGGGCCAGGCTCTCACGCAAGAGCTTGAGCCCTCGGGGCGTGACATAGTTCGGCAGTGTGCTGACGGGGCGTTGGAGCCGAGGTTCCGGCCCATCGCTATCGTCTTTTACGAATGCGCGGCTCATGGAATTCCCTCCGGCCGGGCGAGGCTCGGGCCTCGCGCCAGCGAGATGTCTTCGAGAATTTCGCGTTTGGTCTCCGGCACTCCCCGCGCCACGACCACGAGGGTGACGATGCAAAGCGCGGCATAGATCGAGAAGGTGGCCGACGCTCCGAGCGCCTGCACCATCGACAGGAAGAACAGTGAAACCACCAGGTTCGCCACCCAATTGCTCAACGTGCAGATACTCATACCCAATCCGCGCACTTGTAATGGAAAGATTTCCGAGATCAAGAGCCAGAGAATTGGCCCCAAACTGTAGGCGAACGAACCCACGTAGACCATCAGACTTACCAGCGCGATCGTGGCAAGCGAACCGCCCAGGTGCGGCTGCGAAAATGCGATTGCCAGCGCGCTCAGGGCCAAGAACATGCCGGTGCAGCCCGCATAGAGGAGCGGCTTGCGCCCGATGCGATCGACAAAGAAGATCGCGACCAGCGTCAGCAGCACGTTGACCACGCCGACGAGCGCCGTTGCCAGGATCGACGCTTCGTTCGAGGCGATGCCGGCCAACTGAAAAATGTGCGGGCCGTAGTAGATCACGGTGTTGATACCGGTGACCTGCTGCAACATCGCGAGTGCGATACCTAGCACGAGCGCGTAACGCACGCCCGGAGTTGCGAACGCGGCGAAGCCGGAACCGTGCACCTTGAGCGAATCGACGATCGCCGTTTCTTCTACGCCGATCTCGTCGCGGCCGGCGATACGGCGCAATTCCACCTCTGCTGCCGCGACATTTCCGATCTTGAAAAGATAGCGCGGACTTTCGGGAAGCGGCAGCATGCCGCCGATCAGGATCAGCGACGGAATGAGCGCAAGGGCCAGCATCCAGCGCCACGCGCCGGCACCGGCGAGCGCGTAATCAACGAGGAACGCGCCGAGAATGCCGACGGTGATCGCGAACTGATAGAGTGAAACGAGCGCGCCGCGGATATCGGCAGGCGCGACTTCGGAAATGTACAGCGGCGCGACGACCGAGCAGAAGCCGATGCCGATGCCCACCACAAAACGCGCGGCGAGTAGCACATCGATCGTCGGCGCGAACGCCGACCCCAGCGCACCCAGGGCAAAGATGACACCGGCGGTGAGTAATGTTATGCGGCGCCCGATGCGATCGGCGATCGTGCCGGCCACAGCCGACCCGACGATACAGCCGACGAGCACGATGCTGATCGTGAGTTCCTGCAGACGAGTGCTCAGCGCGAAGTCGCGGGTGATGAAGAGAATCGCGCCCGAGATCACTCCGGTGTCATAACCGAAGAGCAAACCCCCAAGCGCGGCAACCGATGCGACCAGAAAAACGAATGGCCTCATCGCGAGCGCTTTCGCGAGCTTGCGGCGAAGGCCCCGCCATGCAGCAAGCCCTGGTGGTATCACGAGCCGGCGCAATCATCCACGAGTCCTACGCCGGCGGTTTTGATGCATCGACGCCACATGCGCTCTACAGCGGAACGAAGAGCNNGCGTGGCGACGGATTGCTCGATCTCGATGAACGCGTGACGGACGGCATCACCGTGCGTATGCTCTTGAACCTCACCGCCGGCTACGGCTTCGGCGGCTTGGGCAGCGCAGTGCCGACGTTCGAGCACGCGCTCGAGATTCTCCCCAAGAACGCGCCCGGCACAACGTTCACGTATGGCGGTATTCCGCTCCAGGTTTTCGGCGCATTCTTTGCCGAGCGATTGCGCCCGAAGAACCTTACGCCATGCGACTATCTGCGCGAACGCGTGCTCAAACCGTCAAACGTAAGCGTCGCTTCATGGCGAACGCTCAAAGACGGAACGCATCCGCTGCCGACCGGCGCATTCTTGACCGCGCGCAACTGGCTCGCGTACGGCACATATGTCCT
>PMUE01000287.1 GCA_003167055.1 Vulcanimicrobiota bacterium
GCAGGCACATGCCGCCCGCGCCCGGCTGCCATGCTGAGCCGGTTTGATGACCGCGCAGTCCCGAGAGTTCGTGCCAGCTTCCGCCGCCGTCGGTCGAGCGAAAGAGCGCCGCATCTTCAACTCCGGCGTAGACGAGGTCAGGATCGGTCAATGACGGCTCGAGGTGCCAGACGCGCGTGAACTCCCACGGATGCGGCGTCCCGTCGTACCATTGGTGCGTTCCCGGAACGCCGTCGTACGTGAACTCGTTGCCGGCGGCAGCCCACGTTTTGCCACCGTCGTCCGAGCGCTGTATGACCTGACCGAACCAACTGCTGGTCTGCGAGGCATACAGGCGGTCCGGATCGACCGGCGAGCCTTTGACGTGATAGATTTCCCAGCCGGGGAAACGGGGTCCGTCGACCGACCACGTCGCGCGCTTGCCGTCCGCGTTGAGGACGAACGCGCCTTTGCGGGTCCCGACCAGAACACGCACTTTGCTCATCGCCGGGACCCTTCGAGAGAGGTGTGGCGGTCCCTCGACTACGATGGGTAACGCTTCGCGTTACCCGTTCTACGCTCGGGATGACAAAGGGCTCAGCAATTCGTTTGCGCGTGGGTACTGTACGACTCGTGCAGGAGCTCCGAGACCCAACCGCCGTCCTTCCATACAAGCACGTCGGTTTGGCATTCCTGAATGTTGGTGTAGGGCTTGCCGTGCGACATGCCGCTGACGGTTGCGTGCTCGGTCACGAGCGCGGTAGTACCGTAGATGACGACGCGCGGACCTGAGGTCGTCACCTGAGTGTGCGTCCACACGCCGGTGTCGATCGCTTGGAGAATATCGTCGCGACCGTCGTAGCCGCCTTGCGCGCTGACGACGATCCAATCGTCGGCAAGCAGGCGCCGCAATGTCGCGGTGTCGTTTGCGAGCAGCGCGCGCGAGATGCGGTCGTCGGCCGCAAGCGCGCTCTGCTGCGTCGGTCCAGCGGCATCGGCGATCGCGAGGGCTGCTACGAGGGCAAAATTGATCATACGATCATTGTAGTACGGCGTGCCCGCGACGGCTCTCAAACCGCCATCAAAAGCGTTACGCCGGGGGCGTGATGTCCGGAACGCTGTTATATTCTGAGTACTTGATGGTCGCGGTGCCGTCTTTGCCGGTCGCCTGGACCTGAAGCGGAAGATTCTTCGAAACCCACATGTCGACCGTGTCGCCGGTCTTGCCCACCATGTGGTAGCGGTGCGTCGGCACGCCGCCGAGCATGGCCGGACCAAGATCGGTGATGTTGTAATCGCTCGGGCCGTTGCCTTGCATGCCGGCGTTGTGCGCCATGTCCATCGGGCGCTGCATCATCCCGCCGGCCATCGACGGCAGATGTTGCCACTGCCCATTCGAGTTCACCCACATGTCGCTGCCGATCTTGATCATCTGCATCTCCCCGTTCATCGTCATGTGGTACTTGTCAGGCTGCACTACGTCCATGCTCATCGTGCCCCTGGACGTCGTGACATCGGCGTGGAACGAGTGGACCGACGCGAAGGCTTGCCCCATGGCGAGCATGTCGCTGGTGGCATCGGCCGACGCGGGAACCGTCGCCGCAATCGTCATCGCTGCAAAAAGCAGCACAAGAACAGAAGAACGCATAGAGATACCTCCTGAACCACGGCCTTCGCGGCGGGAAAACGCGCCTCCCTTTCAAACCAGTGGCGGGTGACGGTAATTGAACGGGTCCATGCGCCAAGCGACGACGTGCGCGGGCTAATCGACGAACTTGACGCGGAGCTGGCGGGGACCTATTTGCCCGAGCAGCGCCACGGCCTCACCCTCGACGCGATCTTCAAGCCGCCGGTGCGGTTTTTTGTTGCGCTCTTGGACGGCAAAGCCGTCGGATGCGGCGGCGTCGCGTGTTTCGATGAGTTTGCCGAGATCAAGCGCATGTACGTGCGCGCCTCGGCCCGCGGCGACGGCGTCGCCGACGTGATCATCGAACGGCTCGAAGACGAAGCGCGCACCGCGGGACTGCGCGTCGTGCGGCTCGAGACCGGCGTGCATCAACCCGCTGCGATCGGATTCTATCGCCGTCACGGCTTCATGCCGTGCCGCGCGTTTGAACCCTACGCGTCATTGCCGGCGACCGCGATCAAAACGAGTTACTTTATGGAAAAGCAGCTGGTATAATTAGGCGCACTTCTTGCGAAACTGCTTCATGCAGCGTTTGACGCTCGTGAGCGCCGCCTCGGTCCCGACGATGGCCCGGACCTCGATTGCATGGCCCTGCTCGCTTGAATACTTGACGAGGAAATCCTTGATCGCGTCAACCTCGTTGCGCGGCATATCGGTGATATCGAAGTAGTTATCGGTTGGCATCGGGGCGCCTGGGCTCGGGAGCGGCACGGCGATCAGGCGATCGTTTTCGATGCCGTCCTTCGTCTCGCGAATCGCGCCGATGACGCGCGACTCAATCAAGCAGCCGGAGAACAAGCCGCTCTCGCTCACCAGTAGAATGTCGATGGCGTCGCCGTCGGGTGCAAGTGTCTGCGGTACGAAGCCATAGTCATACGGCCATTCGAGCCTGCGCGGTAGCACGCTGTGGAAGGCAATCAGTCCGTATTCCGGGATCAGCGCATACTTATGGCAGCTTCGCTTCGGCGTTTCGATGATGGCGTTGACGACATGCGCACGCCGTTTCTCCCCGTCCGGAAAGGCGGGAATGCGGTCATAGTGGGTGGCGTTAATGGATTTGCTCACGGGCTAGCTTGTTGTTACCATGGGTCCGGTTTTCCGAAACCTGGTTTTAGCCGCAAAGCGCTCGGGAATCGTAAATCATGAACGTTTTAGACATCATCAAGCAAGAACACCGGGAAGTCTCGGCCCTGTTCGACCAGGCCAAGAAGTGCGATCCCGACGACGATCGGATCCACGAGCTGGCGACCGAGATCGAAGAAAAACTTTCGACCCATCTGGCAATCGAAGAGCGGCTCTTTTACGCACAACTTCGCAGCCGCGCCGAAGAGCAAGACGAAAAAGTCGATATGTTCGAAGCCTATACCGAACATGCGGCGGCGAGATCGTTGATGGACATGCTCAACTCCGGACGCAAGCCCGACGAGAAATTCAAGGCGGAACTGCAAGTGTTGGGCGAAAACGTCGCGCACCACGTAAAGGAAGAAGAGTCGACGGTCTTCGGGATTGCCCGCGATTATCTCGACAACGACGAGCTCGAGGCCATCGGCGAAGCGTGGGAAAAAGCCAAGGCGCGTAAGAAATCCGTGCGCGGCACGACCACCGCATCGAAAGCGAAGACGCGCCGGTAAAACCGGTGCCGATTGCGCGCAAGCTTGGCGCGGAGGCTCTGGGCACATTCTTCATCACGGCCGCGGCAATTGGCGTCGATGTGTTTTACTACACGCAAGGCAACATCGACTACGCCTCGCGCTGGTTGACGCGTGGCCTGGTGACGGCGGCAGTCATCTACGCCTTTTCGGAAACATCCGGCGCGCATGCGGATCCAGCGGTCACGATCGGATTCGTCTTGCGCCGGGTCTTTCCGATTCCCATCGCGCTTGCGTATATCGCCGCACAATTCGCCGGCGCGTTCGTTGCGGCGGCGCTCTGGCTGGCGTTGGTCGGCCGCTCGTCGCTCGCTCTTGGTGCGAGTCATCCGGGTCCGCACTTCAGCTCACTTGAGGCAGCAGCGGCTGAGGTCGTCGCGACCTTTGCGTTGATGCTCACGATCCTGATGACGGCGCAAGACAAAGCCGTCGTCGGTCAACAGGCAGCCGTCGCGGTCGGGTTTATGGTTGCCGCGTGCGGTTTCGTCGCCGGTCCAATCAGCGGCGCGTCGATGAATCCGGCGCGCACGATTGCCGCCCAGATTCTTAGTGGCGAATTTTCGAACATCTGGATCTACGTCGCCGGACCGCTCATCGGTGCCGCACTCGCCGTGGGCGTGCACATGCTCCTGTGCGGCGCCCCGTCAGCCGGAGAGCGCAAAGCCGCACGCGGTACGAAGGGTTAGCGGCCCTGCGACCGGTTCAGGGTGAGTGGCCGAGCTTTTGTAAGAAGATCCGCGAATCGGACTGCACCCATTCTTCCGCGAGCCGGTCATTGTCGTCATACCGAAAGATGTTTAGCAGTTCCCACTCGATGTATTGACCGGTTGGTTGCAGCACGCCGGCTGTCGCATGGGTGAATGCATGGGCAAAGGTTCCCGAGAAAAGCGTTCGCGCCGCAAGATAGCGGCCTTCGCCGACGATGAGCGCGCGCCGCACCGCGAGATGGTCAAACGAGGCGCGAAGGGACGCAAAGTACGCTCGCAGTGTCGGAAAGTCAATATCTGCGCCGGGCAAATGGAGCACGTATCCGGGTGCGAAGTAGGCGCGCAATGCGGCGTCGTCTTCGTTCGCGATCGCGGTCTCGCCAATCGCGACCAGCCCGGCCGCAAGCGAGCTCTGCGTGATATAAGCCACAGCTCATATTTTAGCAGAAAATGACAAGGCGCCTTGGAGTCTAAGTCCCTCCGCGTGGAACAGCTCGAACGCATCGCTGACGCCTTACTCACGCCGGATCGCGGCGACCCGGCAGCATCGACGATACCGTGGGAGTCGCGCGAAACGCTCGATACGCTGCAGGGCTCGATCGCGTATTGGACGATCGGTTCGGGGCC
Organism: Vulcanimicrobiota bacterium; assembly: GCA_003167055.1. Lineage (GTDB taxonomy): Bacteria > Vulcanimicrobiota > Vulcanimicrobiia > Vulcanimicrobiales > Vulcanimicrobiaceae > Aquilonibacter > Aquilonibacter stordalenmirensis. Next base: position 4,650 of record PMUE01000287.1, read on the forward strand.
GGCGGTCGTGTTGGTGCACGGATGGGAAGGATCGCACGGGCAGATGGACGCCTTTGTCGCGCCCCTGCTCGCGCGCGGTGCGCGCGTGGTTAGCGTCGATCTCCCGGCCCACGGCGAAAGCGGTGGTGTGACCGCGTCGCCGCTCGATTGCGGTGCGGCGATCGCCGCAGTCGGCGCGCAGATCGGACCGCTGGCCGGCGCCATCGGGCATTCCGGCGGCTGTCCGTCGATTGCAATTGCGATGCGGGGCGGCATGCGCGTGCAGCGCGTCGCGCTCATCGAGTGCCAATTTGATGGCAGCGTCCATGGCGGGCTTTTTGCCCTCGCCGTTGCCGCTGTTGCCGCCAGCCGACTTCTTGGGCTGCACGGTTTCGGCGTCGTCCTCGGCGTCAACATCGTCCATGTCGGCGTCTTTCGCCTTCTCGTCGTCCATGTCGGCGTCTTTCGCCTTGTCGTCGTCCTTTTCGTCCTCGGCTTTGTCGTCCTTCTCGGGGAACGCGTCTTTCGCCTTGTCGCCGGCTTTCTTGTTCTGGATTTC
>PMUE01000234.1 GCA_003167055.1 Vulcanimicrobiota bacterium
CCGACGACATGGACGGCACGCATGGCTCGACCGATGCGGAGATGATCTATCACTCGTCGGGGACGCAGTCCGGCCAGTACGTGGACGATCGCGAGTTCCGGCGTTTGATCGAAGCTGCGGGCTATATCCCGGTCCGCCGGAACTCGACGTACGAAGAGTTCCCGTACGACTGGACGCCGCCCACGCCGCAAGCCGACAAGGAGCTGGTGAACGCGTAGTGCCTCTTCGTTGTGGAAGAATCGTGTATACCAACGATCTCCCGGTCTACACCGCGTTCGACGTCGACGCCATCGGATATCCGGGCTCGCTGCACGCCGACGTGCCGGCCAAGCTCAACGCGATGCTCGTCTCGGGCGACCTCGACCTGAGTCCGATTAGCGCATTTGCGTGGGCGCAGAACGCCGACGACTTGGTGCTGCTGCCGGATCTGTGCATCGGTGCGCGCGACGAAGTCGTCTCGGTCGTGCTCGTTTCGCCGACGCCGCCCGCGCTCTTGGGCGGCGCAACGATTGCCCTGACCAGCGAATCCGCGAGCGGCCGAAACTTGCTGCGTGTCGTTCTCGAACGCCGTTACGGCGTGCAGCCGCGCTACGTCGATTCGGATCAGCCGCTCGAGGTGGCGGCGCAGGGCAAGCCCGCGCTCTTGATCGGCGACTCGGCGATCGACGCGCTCGAACGGTTTCCGGCCGACCAGGTCTACGATCTCGGCACGCTGTGGCACGAGTGGACGCAACAACAAACCGTCTTTGCCGTGTGGGCCGCGCGGCGCGATGCCTACGAACGCGATCCCGAAGCGATTCGCGAGTGCATGCATGCGCTGACCGACAGCTACACCTGGTCGCGGTCGCATATGGACGTTGTCGTGGCTGCGGCGCAACAGGTCAGGCCGCGCGCGCCGGGTTTCTACGAAAGCTATTACGGCAAGTTAAACTTCACGTTCCATTCGGCTGCGCAAAGTGGCCTTGGTGCATTTTGCCGCGAGCTCTTTGCCATCGGCGCGATTTCCGCCGTTCCTCATTCGCTTCCGGAGGCCATCGGTGTCGTCTCTCGCTAGCCTGCTCGATCGCGCCGCAACCGGCGGCCGCCTTTCGTTCGACGAAGGCGTGCGACTTTATCGCGAGGCCGATCTTCACGATCTCGGCATGGCCGCGCACGCGCGCCGCATGCAGCTCCATCCGACTAGCGACGTCACCTACGTCATCGATACGACGATCNNTGCACGTTTTGCGCGTTCTTCCGGCCCGAGCACCATAAAGAAGGCCGTACGCTTTCGCCCGATCAGGTGCTGGCGCGCGTAAAGTATGCGGCCGATCAGGGCGCGACGCAGATCATGATTCAAGGCGGCGTCAATCCCGATCTTCCGCTAACCTGGTACGAGCAGCTCTTTGCCCGTGTGCGCATCGAGTATCCAAACGTCGATATCCACTCGCTCTCGGTCTCCGAAATCACCGGCCTTGCGAAGGTCGAGGGAATGACGCCGCGAGCGGTGCTCGAGCGCCTCAAGAGCGCGGGGTTGAAGTCGCTGCCGGGTGCGGGCGCCGAAATTCTCGTCGAGCGCGTCCGCAAACGCATTTCGGCGCGCAAAGTCACGCCCCACGAGTGGCTCGACGTGATGCGCCAGGCACATCATCTCGGCATGCCAACCACGGCGACGATGATGTACGGCTCGATCGAGAGCGACGAAGAGCGGCTCGAGCACATGCACGTCCTGCGTGAATTACAGGATGAAACCGGTGGCTTCACCGCCTTCATTCCTTGGTTTTACGTGCCGTTCAAGACGCCGCTGCGCGGCAAGGAAGCAACCGCGCTCGAATACCTGCGCGTGCTCGCGGTGTCGCGCCTCTATATGGATAACTTCGCGCATCTGCAGGCGTCGTGGCTCACGCCCGGTTTAAAGATGGGCCAGCTTGCGCTCTTCTACGGTTGCGACGACATGGGCGGCGTGATCATCGAAGACCGCGTGGTGCGGGATGCAGGCGCTAGCAACGAAGCGACGCGACGCGATCTCGAGAATGCGGTCATCGGCGCGGGCTTCAATCCGGTCATTCGCGATACGTATTGGAACGCGCGACCAGATATGGCGCTCGCAAGCGCTACCTAAACGCCCTCTAACGCGGCTTCGATCGCGAACCGTAGCGCTGTAACCGCGAGCGGTTCGAGCGGCTTCGGCCATGTCACGCGGGCAGAAATACCGTTGCGAGCAAAAACGGCGATGCGGCGCTTCTGGTCGATGTGCACGTCACCGTTCGCCGAGAAGAGCTGCATTTCGATCGATGCATCGAAGGCGTTGTGCAGCAGCGCGCGCAGTGCTTCCAGGCGCTCGGGCAGCCCCTTCGCTCGGTCGAGTGCGGGCAGCATCATCGCGAGGTCGATGAGTCTGGTGTGCGCGCCGTCGTCCGCGCCCGCACCTTTTGCGGAGAGCACCCGTTCATAGGTAAGTATAGCCTCGAGGCGACTTTCGTTTCGAATGGGCCGCGCCAACATCTGCACGAGTTCGACCGATCCGTTGGCGTCGATGTGCGTGTATGTCACGTCGGCCGGTTCGCCGCGCTCCAGCCCTTGCCGCGTGGAGCGGCCCTCCGTATCGCCGCGCTTCCACAGCTCCTGCAGGTGATAGTAGTGCCGTCGGGTCGCAGCATCGTTTTCGTAGGAAACGGCAAGCTCTCCATTTTCGTCGGCATCGTAGATGATGACCGGTGTCTCGGCTTGTTCGGTCACCGCGAAAAGAAGTGAAAGTTGATTGGTCGAACTCCGTCGTAGCGTAATGTCGCGTCCGACCATCAGCCGCAGCCGTCGGCCGTTACGCGTAGTGAAGGGCCGATCGACGAATTCGATCCAGAACTCTGAACCGTCCTTGCGATGCGCGAGCACTTCGCGATAGTTGGGCTTCTCCATTTCGATCGCGTCTCGAACGGCGTTCATTATCGAGGGTGGGTTGTGCGGTGAATACATCACGGTATAGGGGCTGCCGATGAGCTCCGTTTCCACAAAGCCCGTAGCTTCGAGAAACGACCGGTTAACCTGGAGAATCTTCGGACCGCCGTCGGTCAGCTGCGTGTCGTCGGTGACGATCATGAAATCACTCGCTTGCGCCACGCCTTCCGTGAGCAGGCTCATCGCGTCCTGCGCTTCGCGCCTCGCAGTCGTATCGAGCAGGATCACCGCGCAGTGAATCGTCGGGATTTCGAGGGGGTGCGCGCGAACCTCGGCCCAGAACGGCGTTCCGTCCTTGCGACGGAGTTGGAGCTCGGTCACGACCGATTCTCCGCGCAAGACTGCTTGCGCGTATTCGCCCACCAGTCGCCGATTCGTACCTTCGCCGAGGATTCGCGGGTACACGCCGTCTTCAAGCTCATCTTGAGTGTAACCGGTCATGCGCCAAAAGGTCGGGTTGGTGTAGACCAGCGGGGGCGAGAGCAGGTCCGCGTCGAGCAACCGGACGATGAATATTCCGGCCGGAGCATTGTCGGCCATCGCGCTCAAGAGTCTGCTGAGGCGCTGGTAGGCCTTGCGGCGATCGATCACATGCGATGCACAAACGAAACGCAACGCGCCATCCGGAGCCGGCTCGAGCGCGCGTACAGCGCATTCGACCCAATACGTGGAGCCGTCTCCGAGGCTTAATTCAACTTCAAACGGTGTCTCATCGCCGGTGTCGATGCGTTCGCGCGCGATGTCGACCAGACGCGCATTGTTTCCAATAGAGAGAAACGTCGGGTTTTCGCCGAGCAGTTCGGCGCGATCCATGTTTGTGCGGGCGACCACGATGTCGTTTGCCCACTCGTAACGAGGGTAGCGCTTGGATGGTTCCCAGCGAAAAATGGTCAAGCCATTCTGCGCGAGCCCAGCCGCCGTATTGTGGATCGTGAGATAATCTTCTCGCGGAAGGGTCGCCATGCTGCACTCCCGCTGCAACAGTTAGCTGATATCGCGAATAGTTCCCGCGCCTAACACCTCATCGTGCTCGTCGAAGATAGCAACCAGCTGCCCGGGCGTAATTGCGCGCAGCGCTTCGTCGAAGCGTAGGTACAAAGTCCCGTTGCCCTCGAGCGTCGCTTGGGCTGCGGCCGGCGTTGCGCGGTAGCGCACCATCGCCCGAACGCTTATCGGGCCTGCCGAAAAGCGCTCGGGCGCCAGCAGATTGACCTCATCGGCGACCAGGGTCATCGAGAGCAATTCGTCTTCACGCCCGATCACGATCGTATTGCTGTTCGGATCGATGCGCGTGACGTACCGTGCGCCGTCGTTTGTCGCCGGCAATTTCGCTCGCTGACCGACCGTGTAGTTAGCGATCCCCGCATGCGTTCCGACCGCGACGCCTGACGTATCCACGATCGGACCCTCGCGCTTGATTTCCGGTTGCAATCGCTCCAACACGTCGCGATAGTCGCCACCTTCGACGAAACAGATGTCTTGCGATTCGGCTTTCTCGTGGACCGGTAATCCCATGCGGCGCGCGTGGTCGCGCGTCACCGGCTTCTCCATCGTCCCGACGGGGAGCAAGAGCCTCGCAAGCTGATCGCGGGTAAGCTGAGCGAGCGTGTACGACTGATCCTTCGCATTGGGCGTGCGATAGAGGTGCGGGCCGTCCGCGTCGCGCTCGAGCCGCGCGTAGTGACCGGTTGCGACGTATTGGGCGCCCAGGCGATCGGCGTATTCCGCGAGCGTACCCAGCTTCACGAAGTTGTTGCACGAGACGCAGGGATTCGGGGTTCTTCCGTGCGCGTAGTCTTCGACAAAGCGATCGACAACGTTGCGACGGAACGTTTGCTCGAAATTCAGCACGTAATGCGGGATCCCAAGGACCGCCGCACTGCGCCGCGCGTCGTCGAAATCGTCAACACCGCAGCAGCTCTTCGCGTGCGGCGCGCGCGTCGGCGTGTACATCTTCATC
>PMUE01000153.1 GCA_003167055.1 Vulcanimicrobiota bacterium
CACCGAAGAGCGCGACGACTTCGCGCGACGGATGCGCGAGCTTCGCAGCCATCGCGAAGCCGGTGCCGACGCCGAGTGTCCCGAGCGGACCCGGATCCATCCACAATCCCGGCCCCTTCGGGCGAACGACGTTCCCGGCAAACGTGACGACGTCGCCACCGTCGCCGACGAAGATCGAGTTGTCGGTGAGGAAGTTGTCGATCTCGTAGGCGAGGCGATAGGGATGAATCGGTCGAGCGTCGCTGCGCAGTTTGGGCAGACGCGCAGCGACGGCGGCATCTTCCTTTTCGCGCAACGCTGCGACCCACGCGCCGCGCGCAGCCGCGGCGGCCTTGTTCCCGCCGGCGGCCTGCGTCACCGCCGCGAGGATCACGCCGACGTCGCCGACGAGGCCTAAATCGACGTCGCGATTGCGCCCGACCGTCGCATAGGACATGTCGATTTGCACCACGGTCTTGGCTTTGAGGCTCTTGCCGTACCGCAAGCGAAAATCGAACGGCGTACCGACGACCACGATCACGTCGGCAGCTTCGAATGCGTCGCGACGCGTCAACTGGAAGTTGAGCGGATGATCCGGCGGGAGCGTGCCGCGACCGGCACCGTTCATAAACGCCGGTATGTTGAGCCGCTCGACGAACTCACGCGCGCTCTCGGTGGCGCGGCACGTCCAAACTTGCTGTCCGAGCAGCACGCACGGTTTGGTCGCCTTCGAGAGAATGTCGGCCAGCCGCTGAATATCGCTAGGATCGCCGAGGCTCTTGGTCGATGCGCGGTAGTGGCCGGCTTGCGGGATCACGGCCCGATCCGGCTCGATTTCATGGTCGAGCACCGTGCGTGGAATCTCGAGGTAGACCGGACCGAACGCACCGTTGAATGCTTCGCGCGCGGCCATCGATACGAAATCCGCAACGCGCAACGTCGTCGGCACGCTCGTTGCGAACTTCGTGATCGGTCGCAACATATCGACGTGCGGCAGATCCTGCAGTCCACCCATGCGATGCTGCGCAAGGCCGGCTTGTCCGCCGATCAAAAGCATCGGGCTTTCCGCGCGAAACGCGTTCGCCACCCCGGTGATCGCGTTGGTCGTCCCCGGGCCGGCGGTCACGACCGCGCACCCCAGATTCCCGGTCATGCGCGCGTAGCCGTCGGCGGCGTGTGCCGCGACCTGTTCGTGACGAACGTCGATGATCTTGATGCCTTCGTCGATGCACCCGTCGTAGATGTCGATGATATGACCGCCGCATAGTGTGAAGATCGTATCGACGCCTTCCGAACGCAGCGCTTTGGCGACCAGATGTCCGCCCGAGAGCTTCTTCACCGGTGTCGAGACGTCAACCGCGGTAGTTTCACCGGGAACCGAAAGTGTTTGCGCCATGGACGGGGCCCTTTCCGAACGAGAGATGATTAAAGATCGTGAACGTGTGCCGCGACGTGTGCGGCCAAGCCTAACGCGTGCTCGCGCACCAGTCGCTCCGCGAGCTCGCCGTCGCGCGCTTCGAGCGCTTCGATAATCTGCATGTGATCGACCATCGATCGCTCGAAGCGATGGTCTTCGGCGATCGTGCGGTGCCGGATCGAGCGAACGTGAATCATCAGCCCTTCGGCCATGCGCGAGAGCGTAACCGAACGAGCCAGGTCGATGATGCGCGCGTGGAAGGCGAGATTGGCGTCGGAATATTCATCGAGCTTCGCCGCCAGCTGACCGTTCTCGAAGGTCGCGAAGATCGCGCGCAGCGAGGCGATCTCGTCATTGGCGGCCTGCTGCGTAATCAATCGTGCAGCCATGCTCTCGAGCGCCGCCCACACGTGAATGATCTCGACGAGTTCGTCACGGTTCTTGCGCAGGATGAAGTAGCCGCGCCGCGGGACGCTTTCGACCAGGCCTTCGTGTTCGAGCCGAGCCAGCGCATCGCGAATCGGCGTGCGGCTCACGCCCAAGCGTTTCGCGAGGTCGCGTTCATCGAGGCGAAGGTCCTGGTCGGCGCGCTCGTAGATGTTCATTTCGAGCAGGGCGGCACGCAGCGCAGCGTACGCGCGTTGCGCGAAGCTTGCTTCTGATTCGAGCCGGACCAAACCCAACGCCATTGCCCACGCCCTCCTGGGGGAAAGTGGGGTATTGGTATCTGGTATACCAGCCCCTTCTCGGCGTCCCAAGCGAGTTGGGTCGGCCTTCGGCCGATCGCGCATCCTGCGCTCCCAACCTGGAGCCGCGTCGTGCGGCACCACGGTTCGGCCGCCCTTCGGGCGGTCGCGCATCCCGCGCTCCGAACCTTGAGCCGCATCCTACGGCACCGCCCTAAAGTTGTTCTAGTTCGTCCAGGGTCTTGGGCCAGTCGCCTTTGAGCAGCCGTGAGAGGCTCCGGTCGGCGAGCAGCTTCCCGCCGGTCTGGCAGGCCGCGCAATAGTTCGTCTCGTTGTCGGCGTAGCGAATGCGGGCGACGTTCCGTCCGCACTGGGGACACGGTTTACCGTAACGGCCGTGAACCGCAAAGTCGGGCCGGAAAGCGGTGACGTGTTCGGGGTAGGCAGCGTCGGCCTCGACGCGCAGCCGCTCGATCCAGGTCTGCAGCGTCTCGCGAGTCGCGGCATACAACCGTTCCCATTGGGCGAGCGTCAGTTTTTGTGTCAGCGCGATCGGCGAAAGCGCGGCGGCGTGCAAGATTTCGTCGGAATACGCGTTCCCGATGCCGTCGACGATGCGCGGATCGGTTAGGGCGCGTTTCAGCGTCCGGTTTTCCTTCGAAAGCGCCGCGCGAAACTGGTCGAGGCTGGCGGCGAACACGTCGATGCCGCCGGGATCGAGTGCTTGGAGTCCCGTTTCGCCGCGGACAACGTACAGCGAGGCGCGATGCTTGGAGCCGGCTTCGGTGAGCACGAGCGCGCCGCCGGGGAAATCGAACGCCGCCAAACTATTGCGGCCCGCCAGCGTCGCGTTTGGCGGTCGCCAATGCAAGCGGCCCGCGATCATTAAATGCAGCACCAGCCAAAGGTCGTTGTCCAACCCGATTGCGATGCGTTTGCCGATACGGCGCAACTCGCGCACGCGCTGACCTTGCGCTGCGCTCAGCGGCGGATCCACGGTGCGCAGCAGAAACGGTTTCGTGATGCGCACCCGTTCGAGCGTCTCCCCCACGATTCGCGGCTCGAGCGCATGCATGTACGCGCGGATGTCGGGCAGCTCAGGCACGGCGAGCAAAGGCCGCGGCGGACTGCGCCCCGGTATCGTCGAGCGCAATTACACGCAGGCGCGGAAATGCGGCGCGAGCAAGGTCGGTGAGAACGTGCCCAGGGATTGTTTCGATCATCGTTGTGACGCCCATCTCCACCAGCAGCGTCGAGGCGTCGTGCCATCGTACCTCGTGGGCGACACCCGCGGCGAGATCGTGGCGTAAGGCGCGTGCGTCGCGAATCACCCGCGGACCAACGCTGCCGACATAGGTAATCTGCGGATCGCGAATCTCGATCTGCGCCAGCACTTCTTCGAGGCGCGCTTGGACCGGCGCGAGCAACGGACAGTGAGAGGGCACGGCAACATCGAGCCGATCGACACGGCGCGCTCCCGCGCCGGCACCCGCTTCGAGCGCGGCACCGACGGCCACGCTCTCCCCGGCAATCACACACTGCGTCGGAGCGTTGACGTTGGCGACATAGACCGGCGCATCGTCACGTGCGACACGGTGCACGATATCACGCACGGTGCGCTCGGGGAGTCCAGCGATCACTCCCATGCCGTATCCAGATGGGAAGAGTCGCTCCATCGTGCGCGCGCGCTCCGCCACGGCATAGAGCGCGTCGGCAAAGGCCATCGCGTGGGCGATCACGGCTGCAGCGAAGCCCCCGACCGAATGACCGGCGACCGCGTCGGGATGAATGCCTTGCGCCTCGAGCGTGCGCGCTGACGCAACGCCGGCGATCAACAGCCCGAGCTGCACGTTGACGGTCGACGCGAGCGACACGACGTCGTCGCGCGCGCGCGTAGCATAACCAAGAACAGCGTCGGCTTCGTCAAACACCGGGTCCGCAAACGGATCGCTTGCGATGCGCGCAAACATATCCGGATACTGCGATCCCTGACCCGGAAAGAGCAATGCTAACACGAGTGCGCTGCCCTTACACCCACGAGCCGCGCTCGATCGAATCGAGGAACAGCGCTGCGGCAAGCAGATCGGCTGCGCCGCCGGGCGACGCACGGTGCGCGAGCAGCGACGCTTCCAGCGCCTCAAACGCGCGCATGCCTTGCTCCGCGCCGATTCCGCCGGCCGCGAGCACCCTTGCCGCACCGGATTGCGCGGCGTGTAACGCCGGTTCGCCGCCGCGATGTAAGACGCACGTATCGTCGAGCGTGCGCATGATGTGGAGTAAGGCGTCGATGCGCGCAATCGCCTCGCTCGCGCCGCGCTCGCGTCCCGCGCGTAGCGCCGGCAGCGCCACACTCACGACGTGTGGGAATCCCGCCTCCGCTTCGCCGGTCGCCCCGCGCACGCCGTAGCGCGTTCGCGCGCGAGCTCCGTGCGAAACGAGCACACCGCGAGCAGCGTCGGGCAATACCGCCAGCGTCGACGCGATTTGCGCGAGCGCGATCGGATCGCGCGACCCAGTCATAGCGTGCGCGGCGACGAGGAGTCCCAGCGACCAAATCGCGCCTCGGTGGGTGTTGACGCCGCCGCTCGCACGGAGCATCGCGTCCTCCGCTTCACGCCCGATCGCACCGAGCCGCTCGCGCAAGGCGGCATCGGGTTGCGCGCCGCGCGCAGCGATATCGACGGCTCCGAACGCCGGACCCAACGACTGCGCCGAGCGAAGCAGCAAGTCGAGCGAGAGGTCATCGTGCGCACCGCTGCCGCGCCGATCGACGAGAGCGGGCTTCGGCGTCAGTTCCGCTTCCGCGCGCAGCGCTTGCACCGCAGCCTGCGCGGGAGAAAACGCCGGCAAGATTCGCGGACCACCGGGCGTCTTGACCAATAAGTCGCCGCCGCGAACAGCTTCGACCAGTGCCGCGCCATAATCGTCGGCGAACGCGACTTCGACGTCGACGCGCACGGGCAAGGCCGCGATCGCGCGCGCGAGCGATGGCAGCGCAGCATCGCCCGGCTGGCTGCGCACCAGCACGTCGAGATCGCTCTGCTCGTGCAGCGCGGCAATGCCGGTCGCAAGTTCGAAGCCGGCGGCACCGATAGGACCGGCGAGCAGGCCCCGTCGTTGCGCTTCGCGCAGCACCACGTTCAACGCTTCAAAAGCCCCGTGCTGCCGGACCGGTGCGCAATCGTTCAACATCTCCGGCGTCAGACGCTCGGCGATCTCGTCGGATTGCACGACCGTAGCAAAGCGTTCTTCGCGCTGCGCGCCGCGGATGCCGACGGCAACGCCGCCGGTAACGTGCGCACGCCGCACCGCGGCCCAGGGCGCGCGTTGCAGACTCTGCGCGATCCACGCGGGCGCGTGCGATTCGATGCGCGCCACCGCGCGCGGCGTTAGTCGAACGAGATCGTGTGGACGGAAACGATCATGCATCCCACTGCGCCTGCAATGCGCTGCGCACGCGACGCGCGAGCGTACGCGTCTGTAACGCGGCCGGGGCGTTCAAGCGATCGACCGGATTGCGACGGCCGAGCTCGGGCGTTCGCAAGACCTCGGCGAGCGCGCGCACGACCTCGTTGACCTCGGCATCACTTGGCGCATCGGGATCGCCCACCGAGAAGATCCGATCGATCGCACCGAACGTCGCAAACGTCCGAATGTCGCGCGCCGTCGCGGGAATCTCTTTCGCGACGCGTATCAAATCGTCGCGCTCCATCCGCGTCACGCGAGCTACCGCGGCCTCGGACATCACGTGGATTTCGATGTCGCCGACATCGAGCGCACCGATCCATCCTCCTTGTAGCCCATGCGCCAGAAACGCACCGGAGATCGCCTTCCCGACAACCAGCGTCAGGACGGGATGGCCACCGCGCCGAGCGCGGATGTATGCCGCGGTCGAAGCGGCAAGCGCGCGCTGCAGGCCGACCGCTTCTTCACGCGTGCCGAACGCCTGTCCGGGCACGTCGACGATCGCAAGAATCGCGCTGTCCGCCGGGGTGCCCCTCACCGCTGCAGCGACACCGAAGCCTTCGTCGATGCCCATTTCACCGTTACGGGCCCGCGCGAAGCGCCCGTTAAGATCGGGGACGACCGCAATCGCGCGCACCGCGTGTCCATCGATCGACGCATCGGCTGCCAGTACCGATGGTGGCAGTCCGCCAATCGGCCTTGCGCCGCCCGTCAACCGTTCGAGCCATACTCGTCCGCGCACGCTTGCACTCACGGCTCGATCTCCATCGCGCGCAGGAATGCCTCGAGATCGAGTCGCGGATCGGGGAACGGTTGCGCAACGAGCGGACCCAATTCACGTGGCGCTTCGAACGCGCGCTCGACCGCGGCGCGAATGGCGGGGACGTCGTCACTCACCAGTTCGCTCGCAAAGCCCTGCGCAAAGCGTTGTCGTCCGCCGGTGACGCGCCAAATGAGCGGACGATCCGATGAATCCATCTCCTCGATCCCCGATTCAGTTTCGACGACGTCGGGGCCGTTGAGCCCGACACGCGCGCCTTCGCTTACGATGATCTCGCTGCACAGCGCGGTCGAAAGCGAAAGGCCGCCGTACACGCCGACGCGCCCGGCGATCACCGCAACGACCGGCATTAGGTCGCGTAGCGCCACGATCGCGTCGCAGATTTCCGACACCGCGAGAATGCCCAAGTTGGCTTCCTGCAAACGGATGCCGCCGGTATCGAGCGCAAGCACCATCCGCGTCGGCGTGCCCCGCTCGGCATCGCGCCGCGCGAGTTCGAGCGCCCCGGCGATTTTCGAACCACCGATCTCGCCGATCGAGCCGCCGAGAAAACGGCCGTCGGTTGCGACGACGCAAGCGCGCACGCCGCCGATCGTACCGCGCGCAACCACCGTGCCGTCGTCTGACTGCGGCACGACGCCCTGCGCCGCGAGATAGGGCGAAGCGATACGTTCAAATGGTCCGATCAGCTCGCGAAAGCTTTGCGCATCGAGCAACGCACGCGCGCGCTCGCGCGCTCCACGTTCGGCGAACGACTCCGTCAAGAGCAGCGCGGTCATTGTGCACTCTCCAAGGCTTGCTCCAGGCGCAGCGCAACCACTGCCGGCGTTGCGCCGAAATCATTGATCTCGATCGCTACCGCAACAGGATTACGCGCAAAGAATCGGCCGAGCACGGCTTGCCAGGTTCCGTCGAATCCGCTCACGCTCGTGCGCACGACGACGGCCGAACGCTGATCGCTCGACGGCTCGAGTAGGATTTCGCAGTTTCCCGAGGCCACGACCCCGACGTGCGAACGATGCTCGACGGATTGCGTGGCGGGAAACTCGTACGTGAGCGTCTCGATCATCACCAACTCCTAAAACGCTTGGGCGGATCGTAGAGGCCGCCCGACCATTCGACCAGATCGCGCACGGAACGTGCCGCAAGCAAGGTGCGATTGGCCTCGTTACGGCGTACGCCGAGATCTTCCGGAAACGCCACCACGCCGGCAGCGCGCAGCGCTTGCGTCCGCTGCTCGTCGGCACCGAGACCGATTTTTGTTACGCCGGCAATCGCCGCAAGTGCTGCGCGCCGTTCGTCGATATCGCGCGCGCGATAGAGGTACGCGATGCCCTCTTCGGTGACGACGTGCGTCACGTCGTCGCCGTAGATCATAACCGGCGCGATCGGCAATCCCGCGGCACGTCCGAGCTCGATTGCATCGAGTCGCTCGACGAACGTGGGAATACCGCTCTCTTGAAAGGTCTCGACGAGTTGCACCACGATCATGAGTCCACGCCGTATTTCTTCATCTGATGACGTCATCTCGAGCCAGGGAACGCTGGTATGCAGGCGACCGCGCGGGTCGCTCCCGAGATTCGGCGCGCCCCCGAAGCCGGCGATTCGACCGAGCGTAGCGGTCGACGAATTTGCGTCGCGATCGATCTGCAGCGTCGAGCCGATGAAGAGATCGGTGGCATAGAGGCCTGCGGCCTGGCAAAACGCGCGGTTGGAACGCAACGATCCGTCGCGGCCGGTGAAGAACACGTCGGGGCGCGCCGCGAC
>PMUE01000249.1 GCA_003167055.1 Vulcanimicrobiota bacterium
CGCGCGAAGGCGCTGGTAGTGATGGGTGAAGCGGGCAACGAGATCGCGTCGCATGCCAAGGGCACCGAGATCGAGCACGCTGCGTCGATGATCGAGGCCGTGCAAAAGGCACGCGAACTCGCGTCAAGCGGCGACGTCGTGCTCCTCTCGCCGGGCTGCGCGTCCTTTGACATGTTCCGCTCGGCCGAGGATCGCGGCGAGCAATTCGCCGCCGCTGTGCACGCCTTGCGAGAACCGGCTGGTGCTTAATATCGGCGCCAGCGCGCGGCCACGCCGCGCGTACGTGGCCGCGCCGCCCGACACGTTGCTGTTCTTCGCGGTCGCATCGCTGGTCGGCATCGGCTTGGTGATGATCTTCTCGGCATCGAGTGCCGTTGCGCTGGTCGAGCACCACGACGTGGCCTACTACGCCAAGCGCCAGATCCTCTGGCTGATCGTCGGGTTGATCGTGGCCTACGCCACCTATCGGCTCGACTACCACAAGCTCAAAGCGTGGGCGCCCTACTTGTTGGTTGCGGCGATCGTCTCGCTGCTGCTGGTGCTCGTGCCGCACGTCGGCGTGACGGTCAACGGTGCGCGACGCTGGGTCGGTGCGTCGTCGGTGACGTTCCAGCCGTCGGAATTTGCCAAACTCGCGCTGGTCGTGTATCTCGCGGCAACGCTGGCGGCACGCGGCGAACGCATCGTCTCGCTGGTCAAAGGGCTCTTTCCGCTGTGCATTCCGGTCGTGATCATGGCCGTGCTCGTGCTCAAGGAACCCGACATGGGCACCGCCAGCCTGCTGGTGATGATTGCCTTCGCGATGTTCTTTGCCGCCGGTGCGCGCCTCTCGCACCTGTTCGTGATCTTGCTCGCCACCACGCCCGCGGTGATCGTCGAAGTGCTCGCGAGCCCGTACAAGCGCGAACGTGTCTTCGCGTTTTTGAATCCATGGAAAGATCCGCAAAACGCCGGCTTCCACATCGTGCAATCGCTACTGGCGCTGGGCAGCGGCGGCATCTTTGGTGTCGGCCTGGGCGACTCGCGCGCAAAGTTCTTCTATCTGCCCGAGCAGTACACCGATTTTATCTTCTCGATCCTCGGCGAAGAACTGGGCCTGATCGGCGCGTTTGCGGTCGTCATCTTGTTCATCGTCGTCGGCTATCGCGCGATCAAGATTGCGATCGCCGCGCCCGATCGCTTCGGGTTTTTCCTTGCGATCGGCTGCGTCTCGATCGTGGTGATTCAGGCCTTCGTCAATATCGGCGTCGTGACGTCGTCGTGGCCGGTGACCGGCGTGCCGCTGCCGTTCATTTCGTTCGGCGGCAGCTCGCTGATCGTCAATCTGATCGCGGTCGCCCTGATCGCCAACGTCGGTCGCGGGCAACGCGTCACCGAACCGTGACCAGCGACCCGGTCGAACGGCATCTCGAACGGCAGATCGAGGCGTTCGCGTTCATGCGCTCGGACCTCTATGCGCACACGTTGGAACACGCGCTTGCCGATTATCGCGCGCATGGCGTGACGTACCGCTTTTTCGAAAACGATCCGGCGCGTAAGGCGATGTCGACACCCGGCGTGCGCCTCATGGCGGCATTCCATTTTCTTGCCCTCACCGGTAACGCGCCGGACATTGCGACGCGCTTGCCCTCGTGCGGTGGTGCGCCTGGACAATGGGACGCACTGTGGGAGGCGATGCGCGCGCGGCTCGAATTCGACGAAGCGCGCGTCGGCGCACTCTTTGCGCAGACGCCGCAGACCAACGAGGTGCTGCGCGCGACCGTGCTCACCGCCGGACTTTCGACCTTTGCGCGAGGCTGGAATCTCCCGCTGCGGCTGTTTGAAATCGGTGCAAGTGCCGGGCTCAATACGCGTATCGAAAGCGATGACTTCATCGTCGCCGAGCGAGCCGCGTGTGATCTTCACCCGCTCGACGTGAATAGAGAAGAAGATTGCACGCGATTGCTCGCCTACGTCTGGGCCGATGACCGGGAACGCGTCGACCTGCTTCGACAAGCCATTGCGCGGGCGCGCATGCAGCCGTTGGTCGTCGAGCAGGCGGATATGTTCGAATGGTTGACGCGTCGCGTCGAGCCGAAGGTGGGCTATGCAACGGTGGTCATGCAATCCGTTGTCGCCGATCATCTTACCAAAGATGAGCGTGCGCGACTTTCCGGTATCGTCGAAGCCATCGGGCACGAGGCAACGCCGAACGGTCCGTTCGGTTGGCTGCGCATGGAGTTCCATCCGGATAGTCGCCGGTATCAGACGCGGCTGATGACGTGGCCCGGTGGATTCGATGATTTGATTGCAACCAGCACGGGACACGCGCGAGAAATCGAATGGATCGCCTGAACGTCGTCTTCACCGGCGGCGGAACGGGCGGTCATCTCTATCCGGCCATCGCAATTGCCCAAGCGCTCGGCGATCGCGCCAACGTCGCGTTCATCGGGACGGCGGATCGGCTCGAAGCGACGATCGTGCCGAACGCGGGCTATCCACTGGTCACGATCAAGAGCGCGCC
>PMUE01000351.1 GCA_003167055.1 Vulcanimicrobiota bacterium
CGGCCTCACCATGGCCGACGACCAACCCCGGCTGCAACTCCCACATCGTCGTGTTCAGATGCCATCCTACCGCCGCAGTAACGGGTATCTGCACGTTGCCGGCGGGCCCGGTGATGGTGACGGTGTTCGCACCAGTCTGCGACATATTCAGGAAAATAAGATCGGCGCTAACGTCGAAGGCGTTCTTGCGCACTTCGCCCGCTACCATCGCGGCCGAGTTGATAAACGAGAGATAGTTCGACGGTCCGGTAGCAACACCGATACTTGCTGCGCCCGTACCGACCAGCGCGGGATGGTAAAACACCAAATTTCCTGAGATTCCCGGCGCCCAGATGTACGGTGTGATCGAAGCATGCCACTGATTGTCGAACGGCGCTTGCAGCGACGGCTCCGGCGTCGGCTGGACGAGCGGCGGCTCACTCTGCGCGAGCGCGTGAATCGGCCACAGGCACGCAGCGACGACAAGGCTTGCAAGAAGCGCTGACTTCATCATTCCAAATTCCTGTCTACGGCGTTCCGGCGATCCGGACGTATTCGATGATCGAGCGGCGGGGCGTCATTCTCGGCGTCGTCCCGAAGAACGCTTTGTAATCAACACCGAAATGTCCGAGATGCCAAAAGCCGCAGTCGGCCGCGATGTCAAAGATGCGAGCACCGGATCCCGCGCCTTGCAGCCGGCGATGCGCGACGTTCAAGCGCTGAATCTTGAAATAACGCATCGGACTCATGCCAAACGTCGCGTTGAATACATAGATCAGCGTGCGAACGCTGCACCGCGCAGCGGCGCAGATGTCGCGCAGCGTCGGCGGTTCTTCAATGCTCGACCACATCAGCTCGAGCGCTGTTCGCACGAGCATCGCGCGGTTGAGATCCGACGAACTCTGGGCACGCGAGCGAGCTCGCTGCAAGAGCATGCGCGCGAGACGTTCGAGCTCGCCCTCCGAGGCCGTGCCCTGTATCGCGTCTGCGGCGAAGGTGGTGAGCGTCCAACGTTCGAGCGCGCTCGGATCGAACGCGTAACGAACCGGAGCAAAGCCGCCGCGGTGGCGCCCCAGCGCGCGGCCGTCGATCTCAAACCACACCATCGATGCGGCACCGAGAACGTTGACGGCGAGTTCGTCGCCTGAAACGACGAGGCAACAAACGTCGTCATACTTCTTGCCGCCGGCGAGCACGTAACCGTCGCGGGCCGCCCGGATCAACACGATCGCCAATCGCCCGCGCTCGACGCGGCTGCTAATTTGCATCCCGCAATTGAGATAGAGCTCGGTGACGCGGGCCGCGGCGAGATAGGCACGCGTGCCGGTGCATTCGAGCGCACCGGGCGTAAGCTGCAACCAGCTTTCCGCGCCGGCGAATAGCTGCTCGAGGTCGTTGACCCGGAATTGCAGCGGCCGCCCTCGACCTGATTGCAGCGCGCCCGTCGCGGAGGTGGGTAACCTGATCTCTAGCGCCGTCACATCCGAACCCTCATGTGTTTGCGGTTACTCCCGATTGTGTCAGCCAACGCTCCGGTTGTGGCAACGGTGTCCTAGACAACAGCGAAAGCCGCAATGTTCGCGGCCTTGGGATACCCGTTTCTCCGCACAAAAAGGCACGCTCTTGAGATGGAGCGTGACTAACATCTTGGCACACGCGACGGCGGCGTATCGATTGAACCCGGAGATGCATGAGTTTCTTGGCTCGGGACTCATCCGTTTGATCGTGCGCGGCGAAAGTGTCATCGGGCGTTACGGCCGGCGCGGATATCTCTCCGGCACGTTGCAGGGCCTGGTGCTTACCGCAGCGCTGCGAGACGGCGTTCACGATGGCGAGTTGCTCGTGACGTTCGATGAAGCATTTGCGTCTTTCGACGGCTCCTTCCAGCCGGCAGGTGACGGCGGGTTCCACGAACGCCAGTGTTCCGGGATGCGCGTAACCCGACGCCGAGTGAGCCCCGGGGACTAGAAATTCACTTGAATCGTCACGGTGTCAGAGTACGTTCCGGCTCGCACGCTCTGCATACGCGGAATCGACCCATAGACGGAAAATTGCGACTGAAAAATTGCCGCCGTGGTGAGGACTTGCCCGCACACGGGGTTCCGGCTGCCCCACACGATCTGGTGGCCCGGATCTTGGTACAAATTGTATGCGAGGCGATCGCCGCCCGAGCGCAGATAACGCTGCATGCACGGATCGTTGGTTATCAGCGAAATCTGCAGCGCGAGCGGCGCATTGCAAGAAACCTCGATCGTGCCCACCGCGCTGTCGTCATACGGCAACGAGGGATCGTACGTCGAAAAGCTCATCGGGTTAGAGCTAAGATCGCAGGTCGCCAGGGGCTCTGGTTCGGCGCCGCGAGCGGCCCCGAAAAGCGCGACGAGCGCTACAACGCCTCCGGCAGCGCCGGCGAGCAGAAGACCGTTCCAAGGTCGACTTGAAAGACATCGCTTTGCGGCAGCGTGATGGAAAATGTGCATGGCAGCCCTCGCAGATTCGCGGTTCCGTGGTACGAACCCGCGGGTAAAGTGTCGAACGAAAATCCGCCGTCGCCGTCGGCTTGCGTCGTTTGCTCGTGGCCGGTCGCCTGCAATGTTATCGGCGCGAATGCGACCGCGGCCGGTTCGCCGGGAGCTCCGCTGATGCGCAGTGTTCCGAAAAACACATGCGCGGTTTCGCGAGACGTGAAGCGCAAGATGCCGCCGCCGAAGCTGCGCGTCGAGAAATCGCGGACGGGCTGGTCGATGGTTTGGTTGATGGCCTCCGCGCTCTGATCGATGAGAACACGATTGTCGGCGTTGCTTTGTACGGTCGGGATCAGCAGGTAGCCGCCGGGTGACGACGTCCCGGCATCCTGCCCATTGAGCTCGACATTCGCTCCCGACCCGGCGCCTTCGAGCACGGCGTA
>PMUE01000042.1 GCA_003167055.1 Vulcanimicrobiota bacterium
GCAACCATGAACACGGCCTTGGGGCGCTTGCGAACGGAGGCACGCGGCAGCACGTCACGCGACGATTCCGGAGGCAGCCAACCCGTGATTCGTCGCAAATCGCCGGCGGCACTGCGAAGGAGCGCGGGAATCAGCGCGGCTGCTTGCGCATCGGCGAAGCCGTACTCGTCGAGGATGAAGGCATCATGTTCCGGCGCGCGAGCGCCGAGTACGTAGGCGGCGATCGCGCGGCCGCGGCGCACGACGAGATTCGTTTCGATACTTTCGGGATGTTCCGAACCGTGGCGCATGCGCAGTTGCAGCCACTGCCACACCAGCGGTGTGCGGACGAAGGCCCAGGGACGGTGACGCTCGCCCAGTTCAAAGCAGCGCTGCACTCCGATCCAATCGCGTTCGTCCAAGCGGGCAACCTCCACTCGTGCGCGCGGTAGCGTGTCGGCACGCAAGGTCATGGAGCGCGACGGTAGAGCGACGAACCCCAGCTCGGTGTAGAACTGCGGGCGGATATCGGAGAAGAGAAACGCGAAATCGATGCCGTCCGCAAGGGCACGGTCGAGTTCCAATGCCAACATCGCACTCGCGTAGCCGCGCCCACGAAACGCTTCGGGCGTGAAGACCGCGCCGATGCCGACCGCGCGCAAGCGCTCGGAGCCCGAGCGCAGCGTGCGTTCGTAGCGCTTGAACGATGCGAGCAGTTGTTCTTGGTCGTAGAGGCCAACCGTGCGATAGTGGCGGCGTCCGTATCCACAGCGCGCGATCTGGGCGCTATGCTCGATGTAACGCGCGCGCGTGCGTTCGCCCGCCCACAACTCCGCGGTGAGCGGCAACACCTCGGCCGCGTACGTCTCGAAGCCGATCGTTTTGAGATTCATCGTGTGGAACGCAGTTCTTCGAGAAATTCGGGCGCCGTGATGCCGCGAGTGGGTGAGCCGGCGGCCGTAACGAGAACGCTCCCGCGCGCGCGGGAGAGCGCATATTCGAAGGCGCAGCGTTCCTGCGCGTTGTAGGCGTCGCGCGCCTTGGTGCGATAGAGATAGTAGCTAAACTTCGCCGTTCGCGAAGCGCGCTCGGCACCGGCATTTTCACGCGGGATCATGCCCAGTTTCGGACTCCACAGGAACGCATCGGGCACATACCAGCGTGGAAACGAGCCGGCGCGCGCGTCCGGGACCGCGACGAAGGCGAACGAGCGCCCGCGCGCCTCGTCGATGTTGAGCAGCTGTACGAAGCCGGGATCAAGGATCGCTTCACACGACTCGCCGTCGCTCTGCGCGCGTTCGGCGATGTCGGCGAGGAGATCGCCGAGTGTCGCTTCAGGCATTTCGCGCTGCAACTGCAACAGCCGGCGCAAGACGTAATCCAGGACGTGTTGTTGCGCTCGCGCGCGCGCCGATCCCGGCGGTCCGTCGGCGGCGAGGCCTTCGGACCACACCTTTCGGACGAAGGACGCGAGCGGAAGCGACGTCATCGCTTCGATCCAACCCTGCCGCTGGGCGCGAAAGCGTTGGACGCGTTCGCTTGCGCCTTCGTTCAACGAAATGTCGGTCTCACCGCGCAGTACGTTCCACCCAAGGCGCACGTCGCGCTTGGGATCCCAGCGGCTGACGCGCGCGGTCGGTGCCGCTTCGGGATCGGGAGCAAAGAGGGCGGTTTGCGGATCCGGCGGATCGGCGCACAGTATGGCTATCGATGCATCCGAAAGCGCCATCGCCGCGCTGCTGAGCGTGCGCAGAAGCCATTCGTGACGGAAGGGATCCCACACGTTCCACAGCAGCGCGATCGCATCGAGGGCGCGCCGATCGGTGAAGACGTTCACATCGCCGGCGGCGGCCGCGGGGATGTCGCGTTCGAGCAGCGCATCGAGGTAGGTCTGCACGTCGGCGCTGGTACGAAAGAGAATCGCGATCTCGCCCGCTGGAATACCGCGCTCGAGTTCCTCGCGCACGCGTTCGGCGACAACGGCCGCTTCTTCGGCCAGGGTCTTGGCGCGATGCAAGATGAGATCGGGTTTTACCGCTACGTGCGTTAGCGCGATGGTTCGCGTTGCGCCGGCAAGTGCGACGTCGGGACGGGCGCCGCTGAAGCGGCTGGTCGCGGCCTTCGCATCGCCCGCAAAGCTCACGTTGCGCAGCGGGACGCCGTAGATCGCATCGATGAGCGCGCGTTGGGCCGGTGTGGCTTCCTGCATTTCATCGATGAAAACGTGCGGGAAGTGCGCACGTATCGCTTGCGAGAGTTCGGGCCGTTCGCGCAAACGTTCGAGCGCGAGTGCCACTGCGTCGCTTTCGCATAAAGCGTCGCTCGTGCTAGCCGAGGTGACGTACGTCGCGTACAGGCGGTGGAGAATCTTGACCAGGTCGATCTCTCGCCGGTATTGGCGCGCGAGCTCTTGCGGTGAGACGTCCAATGAATCGCGGTAGGCGTCCTTGGTCGCTGCAATGAGTGCCGCGTGCGCAAAGTTTGGCGGGTTGGCATAAAATTCGGTTGCACCGGCAAGCGATCGATCGAGAAATGTTTGCGGATCGACGTCGGCGTCGCGCAATTTGCGCATCAAACGATATGCCGCCTGAAGGAACCGATCGGGCATGCGAAGCGCGGCTACGTCGGGATCGACCGCGCCGCTCTTGAACTCCGGCCACGCAAGCTCGAGCAGCGGTCGTGCGATCCGCGCGAACAGGCGTTGTGCGGCAATCTCATCGACGATGCGCGCCGGGGTCTCCGCCGCGTCCAAAACCGCGCGCGCGAGCGCGAGCAGCTCGCACGGATGCGCCGCGAAGAGAGAGCTTTCGCCGATCTCGCGCTCGAAACGATCGGCACGCGCGCGCAGCGCCG
>PMUE01000201.1 GCA_003167055.1 Vulcanimicrobiota bacterium
GAACGTGATGGAGCCGGGCGTTCCCGAATCGTTCAAGGTCCTCATCAAGGAGCTTCAATCGTTGGCGCTAGACGTCAAGGTGCTCACCGAGAATCGCGAAGAGATCGACGTGCGCATGCAGGACGACGATTTGGGGGAACGCGAGCGTCAGGAGATTGGTCTCTTGATGGGCGACGACCAGCCCGTCCCGTCGCAAACCGCCGTTGCAGCGCGCGAAGTGCTGGCTGAAGCGGCGGCCATCGAAGAAGCGACCGGCGATCCGACCGAGGTCGGTGAGTTGGAAGAGGACGAGGAAGAGGAAGAGATCGACGACAGCAAACCGCTGGACGCGACCATGCCGCTTCCGGCGGCGCCGGCAATGCCCGCGCGCGAGGCCGAGACGGACGAGATCTTCACACCGGAAGAAGAGACCGAAGAGGAAGAGGACGTCGAAGAGGGCGTGCAAGGCTACGAGCTCGAGGAAGAAGACGAGGACTCGTACGAGGAAGAGAAGCCCTTCGAAGACGAGGAAGAGGAAGCGCCTTACCAAGAGAATCCGACGGAAGACGACTTCTAGTCCGTTCGAACCAGAAACCAAGGAGTCGAGGGCCCGGCCGCCTGGCCGGGCCCTCGCCCTAACCACCAAAGGGAACCGGGTCCCTCAAGGATGAAATTTGCAAGCGTGCGCTCCTTCGCGCCGCGTTCAACGAAACTGCCGCAAACGGCGGTGTATATCGCCGGCTTTTTGATTTTGTGGCAGCTCGTCGACGCGTTCACCGAGTGGATCTATCCCGTCGGCGGAGCATCCCCGGTTTACCCCGTGCTTGCACTCGACGTGCTGCTGTTGCTGTACCTCGGATGGAAGTGGTGGCCGCTGATCCCACTGTGCGCCGTTGTGCGTTGGGGACTTTTCGACCATACCACGCATGCGGTATGGCCGTCGCTCACCGTGCAACTCGTGGTCGGCATTGTCTTCGCGCTCGCCGTTCGGTATGTGGTTGAACGTCAGCGGGTTACGCCGCCGCTGCGGAGCCTGCGCGACGTGGCCTGGTTTAGCGGTATCATCGGCGTGGCGGCGCCGTTGATCGTCGGAGCGATCGCGACCACGGCCTTAGTGGCGATCAATAAGGTTGCGCCAGGCGACGTTCCCACGCAGCTTGCACGCTTCGTCCTTGGTGACATCACCGCGATCATGGCGCTCGTACCTGCGATCATGACCTTTGCCGGCTGGAAGCAGCTTCGGCCGCCGGCCGAGCATCAAGATCCGCCGCGCGTCGAGATCGTCGCGCTCGTCGCCGCAACCGCGGTCTTGGTGTCGCTGGGGATCTATTTGTCATTGCTCACGCACGAGCCGATTCTCGATCTCTCGTTCGTCGCGATGTCCTGGCTCGCGATTCGCTACGGCATGCGCGGCGCGGCGCTCGCCTCGATCACCGCGTGGGCTTGCGCCACGCTGATGCAGACCGTGCTCCGCCTCGATCCACAGCTGCTCGTGCAAACGCAGGGCTTTCTCTTCGCGTCGTCACTGATGGTCTTTTTGCTGGCGGGACTGGTCGACGAACGCTGGGAATTGGTCGCGCGCCTGTCGCGCCGCGCTTTCGTCGATGAGCTGACCGGGCTGCCCAATCGCGAGCGTCTGGTCGAATGGATTTCGCGCCACGCCGATTCGGCGGTCGTCCTCGTGATCATGGATATCGACGACATGCGCTTGCTCAATCAGGGCGTGGGCCGCGTTGCCGCGGATCACGTCTTGCAGCAGATGGCTATCCGCATGCGCGCGACGTTTCCAACGTCATATATGATCGCGCGTGTCAGCGCCGACGAATTCGCGGTCGCGGTCGTCGACGATCGCAGTCCGCACGCGATCATGACCGAACTGCGACAATTTTTCGACGCTCCGTTCGATGCGGACGGCTCGCGGGTGTTTCTTTCGGTCTCAATGGGTGCGGTGCGCATGATTCGCACCGGATCGCCCGACGAAATGCTGCGCAAGGCCGACATCGCGCTCGATCGCGCGAAACAATCGCCGACCCACGCTATCGTCTATTCGCCCGACCTGCAGGTCGGCGAGTCGCCGTCGATGGTCGGTGAATTGCATCGAGCTGTCGAGCGGCGTGAACTCGTGCCGTTCTTTCAGCCGATCTTTCGCTATGACGAGGTCACGCGCACCTGGCGTGTCGCGGGAGCGGAGGCGCTGCTGCGCTGGATCCATCCCGAGCGCGGGATCGTTCCGCCGTCGGGCTTCGCAGAGTTGCTCGAGCGGCTCTCGATCGGCGAGCACGTGGGCTGGAGCGTGATGGAGCAGAGCTTACTGCAGGCCGGAGAGTGGCGGCGCGAGATTCCGAACCACACCGTCTGGGTCAACCTGTTTGCGCGACAGATCTTACATCGCCAATGCCGCGATCGCGTACGCGATCTGCTCGAGCGCACGGCCGTACCCGGTGACGCCCTGATCGTCGAGATCAACGAGAGCGTTGTGGCAAGCGACGATGGTGACGTTGCGGCGTTGGTCAGTAGCCTGCGTGAGATCGGCGTGCATTGTGCGATCGACGATTTCGGTACCGGTGGTTCGTCGCTCGGCCGCGTGCGCGACGTGCCCGCAAGCGTGCTCAAGATCGATCGTTCGTTTGTCACCAAGAGCGAGGTCGATAGTAAAGCGCGTGCCGGCGCCATCACGGGCATGCGGCTCGCGTCTGAGCTCGGCATGACGATCGTCGCCGAGGGCGTCGAAAACATGATGCAACTCGAAGTGATGCGCGAGACCGGTTGTGAGTACGTGCAGGGCTACGCGCTCGGCCACCCGCTGCCGGCCGAACTCTTTGCGCGCACGTTCTTGACGATGGACCGCGCCAGCAGCCTTTAGCTAACTGCTGCTGGGAAAGACCCGGTATGCGGCCAGACGGCCATCTTGATCGAGGCGTATGACGACGTTCATCGTTCCCTTCGAGAAGCTCGCGCGATAGGTGTATTCGCGCTTGGTCGCGTCGCCGCCGAGCAGCGTGAGACCGTTATATGTCCCGAGCGCGTGCATCTTGTCGGAAATTACGCCTACGCCCGCCCGCGAGATTTGCGGCCGCAGCGCATCGTCGAAATACGGTGTGACCGCAGCGGGATTGTCAGCATAGACGGCACGCGTGACGCTATTTGCCGAAGCCAGCGGATCGTGTGCCCCGCAGGCGGCGAGACCGATTGTGAGCGCGATCGCGAGCAGCCGTTTCATACGTTGCCCCAGCCGTACGAGACGGTCGCACCGTTCCCCGGACCGCCGTCGTCGTGTATGCTAAGCTCTTTGTTCTGGTAGGCGATCTCTTTCTGTAGCTCCGCGTTTACCGCTACTTCTTCCTGATAAGCATGCTCTGCTTGCTGATACGCAGACGAGGAATCGTTGCTCTGTTCTTCGGCCGCGGCCTGGCGCTGCGCGTTTTCGGCCTGCTGCTCGTGAACCTTGCGGTTGTGTTGGACGATCAAGTACGTTGCCGCTGCACCGCCAAGGAGAATGATATTGCGCGTGCTCGCCGCACCGTCCGCTTGCGCCGGTGTCGCCGGGACGCCGAGCATCAGCATGGCGATCGCCACCAGCGCGACAGAAATTGCTCGAATGTGTTTCATTGCGGATTTATGCCCAATTTTTTGGTAGCCGCACAATGCGGCTTATTTCGAGCAGACGGGCGCTTGCGCGGCACCGATCGGTGCCGACAGCGCCAGCGAGATGACTTGCGGCGGCGCATAGCGGTCGATGCTCGAGAGATAGCGCGCGTCGGTCACGTTGTCGGCATTGAGCGTAAGGCGTGCGCCGGCTTGCAGCGGAACGATGACGTGCACGCCTGCCGTTACAGCGCTGCCGAGCGGCTGCTGGTTGAGATCGTCCGCCCAGGTCATGCCCGAATAGTTGACGCTGGCGCCGGCTTGCACGGCGCCGATCGGCGCATCGTACTCGGCGCTTGCCTCCGCTTTGGGCACGTAAGGAAGCTGTTTCCCCACCTCGCCTGCCGTGCCGACGAGGATACGCGAATATTGTTGCGTCCCCCACAGCGTAAGGCGCGAGCACGATCCCAAGCGCCGCACGTACACGACGGTCGACCCGTCGGTTTGGGTGTGCGAGAAGTTGCTGCGCATCTGGACCGTCGCGCTGATCGTGCGAAAGTCGATCGCGTCATTGACGTAGGCGTGCGTGAAATCGGCGGACAGCTCGCTGTTCGCATTGTTCCAATCGAGACCGGCGACCAGTGACGAGCTGCGTTCGGGAACTAAGGACGAGTTCGGAAGATACGATACGGCGCCGATTTGATAGCCCCGTACGAGCTCGTTGAGGTACGGAGCGCGGAAGTCGCCGCCCGCCGATGCGCGAAACGCCAGCTTCTTGGTTAGGTCGTAGCGAACCGCAGCACGCGGGGAGAGCGCGCGATCGACGCGCGGCGCGATCGTCGTGACGACCGCACCCTTTTGCGTCGCGGCATCGACTAAATCGATCGCGTCGGCGCGCACCCCGCCGACAAGTTCGTAGCGATCGCCGCGCAGCGTTTCCTGGACCGCCAGACCAGACGAATCTTGTACGCCGCTTCCCGAAACGGTGAAGATGCCTGCGCCGTTGTACTGGTCGCTGACTCCACCGACGAACTTTGCGTTGCCAAGTACCGCGAAGGTCGAATGCTCGTCGCCGACGATCCAATTGACCAGCATGCCGCTTTCGTGCGTCGGAACGTACTGTGTGTAGAGCAGCGTCCCCGGCGCGCTTGGATATTGATCGGCGCGATTGGTTACGAACCCGTCACGGACGTAATAGCTTGCCGTCAGGGTGGACTGCTTGGTGGTGTGCGCGATGCGCAGCGCGTTCTGCAGCATATCGCGCCAGAAATCGTAGTTGGGCCTTCCCTCTTGTTGGTAATCCCACGCGCCCAGATAACCATATTCGAAGACCGTCTGCGAGTCCGCAGCGTAGCGCAAGCGCAGCGAGGCCATATTGCTCTGTGACTGCGCCTCGTTATCGTGCGCGGTTTGATAACCCGGCGCGAGATCGTCGTACTGCAGTTGCTGTGAAAATGCGCTAAATGACCCGGAGAGTTTGCCGCCCAGCGGCGCAGTGGTCTGGATGTAATTTTGTGTGAACGCGTGCGTCCCGCCCGAGAAGCTCAGTGTCCCTTGCGCCGGTCCCGACAGCGCGCTGGTCGGGCCAAACGTTTGCAGCGAGAGCACGCCGCCGATCGCGCCGCCGCCGTAGAGCGCGGAGCCGGGACCGCGCAAGAGTTCGGCGCGCACCAAATCGGCCGCCGGAAACTGTGCCCAATCGACTTGTCCGCCAAAACCGTCCTGGGCCGGAATGCCGTCCACGATCACGAGCCCACGGTCGTTGCCGAGGCCGGCAAAGGACACGCGCAACTGGCCGTAGTTGGTGAACATGCTGTTGCTGCGATCGCGATCGAAGCCCGGCAGATAGCCGAGCATCTGATCGCCGGTCACCGCCGGCAAGCTCATGATGGCCTGTTGATCCAACACCGACGCGGGCACGGGGAGCTGATGTATCGATTCGAGTGAGCCGGTCGCGACGCGGACCGTGCCGATGACCGGCAGCGCGCTCGGTGTCGGCGAGGGCGTTGGGCTCGCCGTCGCGACGGCAATGACCGCAGCGAACGCTGCAACGTTCATGCTTGGGACATTGTCAGCGCTAGTATGAGCAACCTTCCTACCATCGGCATCGTCGGCGCGGGACGAATGGGTGCGAACATCGCCATGCGGCTGGCGGATGTCGGCTATCCGGTCGCCGCGTTCCGACATTCGCCCGGAAGCGGCACAAGCCGCGGCTGCGCAGACCAAAGGAACTGCCTACACCAAGCTCGCCGGCGTCACGGCTGCGGCCGATGTAATCGTCACTGTCGTGAGCGACGATGCGGCGATGGAGCGGATCTTCGCCGAGCGCGGCGACAGTTTACTCGAGGGCGCAAAAGGGAAGATCTTCGTGAATTGCGCGACCGTGACGCCGGCGATGCACATCGAGGTGCAACGTCGTGCGGAGGCGCGCGGAGCGCATTCGCTCGAGGCATGCATGGCGAGTTCGATCACGCAAGCGCGAAACGGCACCCTATATCTCATGGTTGGCGGTCGCCGCCAGGTCTTCGAACGCGTGCAACCGATGTTCGCGAAGATGAGTGCTTCGCTTCGCTACATCGGCGAAGCCGGGCGAGCCGCGCAGGTCAAAGCGCTGGTCAATATGGTGATGAACATCAACACGGCGGCCCTTGCGGAAGGGCTGGGCCTTGGCGAGGCGGTCGGACTCGATCTTACCATGTTGCGCGACGTCTTCGCGCAGACCGGCGCGCATTCACGCGTGCTCGAGACCGACGGTGAAGACATGCAGAACCACGAACACGAGGTGTACTTTTCGGCCGAGCACGCCGCGAAGGATTCGGGTATCGCGCTTGGGCTCGCGCACGAGCATGACCTCAACCTGCCGCTCGCGCAAGCAACCTTCGATCAATACGAGCGCATGAAAGCGCTCGGCCTCGGCCAACTCGATAAGTCCGGCGTCTCCGAGTTGACGTTCAAAAACCGGAGCAGCGCCTAGCAAGGGAGAAGAACGGTCGATGCGCCGGATCCCTCTCTTGGTAGCCATAGCGCTGCTGGCCGCGGCAATCGGTGATCCATTGGTGGAGACGATTGCGAATAGTGGCATCCTCGGTCCGCGCTTTGCCGACAACGACCACTCGAGTGTCATTCCGGCCCTGATCGTGGGGGCCGCACTCGCGCTGTTCTTGATGGCTTTAGAGTGCCGGCGGCTCGTGCGATCGCGTAGCGAGACTCGCGAGCGGCCGCCGATTCACGACATGCCGTTTGTGGTGATCCTACAACTTGGCGTGGTCTTCGTGATGGAGAGCAGCGAACAAGTCTTCTGTGAGGGCGGCCTGCTCGGCGGCACGGCCTGGCTCGGCGGCCCCGTGTGGTTCAGTCTTCTTGCGCACGTCTGCATCGGGGCGATCTGCACGGTGTTGGTGGCGCACGGCATGCGCGCCATCGTTCGGCGCTGCGCGACGCTGGTCGAAATCGTTCTAGATCGCATTCTATGCGCTTTCGGGCGCAAGACCGCGACGATCTTCGCGCGGCGCGACGATGAAGTTCCGCGCTGCCGTACACAAATGTTGCACGTTCACCAATGCGGCGAACGTGCGCCCCCGTATCTGCTCATCCTGACGTAATACCACTTCGTCAAGAGGAGCATCATGAAGGCTTTTATACGGGCGCGAATGCTCTTCGCGCTGAGCGTCATTTTCGTGAGCGGGTTCGGACAAGCCGGCGCTGCTGAAGCGACGACGGGTACGGTCGTCGGCGTCGTGACTGCAAGCGGTGTGCCGGTCGCCAACGCGAGCCTCACGCTGGCGTCGCCATCCGGGATGTACAGCGCGAGGTCGGATGTTCGCGGCCGGTTTAGCTTGCTCGGCGTGGCGCCCGATGTCTACGTCGTTTCGGTGCAAGCGAGCGGATACCAGTCGGCAAAGCAGAACGGCGTCGTTGTGCTTCCCGGACAGACGCAGTACGTCGCGTTCCGTCTCGTGCCCACACTTGCAACGATCGCGAGCGTTCAATCGACGAGTCGCGCGTTTGCCACCGGTAGCACGAGCGACTCTTTCACCGTGAGCGGCGCGCAAGCACGAGCTATTTCGCCTCCGGTTTCGTCGTCGGGCCTTGCAACCTATATCGAAGGTACGGTGCAGGGTGCGATTGCTTCGGTCCCCGGCGTCGTCCTCGATCCGTTTGCGAACAGCATTCTTCGCGGCAGCAAGGTCTCGGATGCGACCTTCGACTACGACTCAGTGACGATTCCGCAGGGCCTGGTCGCGGAACCCGGCGGTAACATCGTTGGCGCGCAGCTTCCGACGACCGGTGTGGCCTATACGACCACAACGCTCGCGGGCTACACGAATCAAGGTGAGAACTCGCTGGGCGGCGTTATCGACGAGATCCCCGCGGTCGGCACCTATCCGGGAAGCGTCACGCTCGAGAGCGGTGTCGGCGCCGGCGCGCAATTCCAGCAGACGACGCTGCAAGTGCTCGGCGCGACACCGGATTTGAAGTGGCGCTACGCGTTCGCGACGATGACCGGCAGTCAGTATTTCCTCTACGGCAATGGTTCGTTCTATCCGGAGGAGGCGGCGACGTATGGCCTCGCCCTGCAAAATCGCGGCGAGTACTCGATGGAATCCAACGTTCACTATCGCATCGATTCAAATGACGACGTCTCGATCTTGGGGCTTGTCGGACAGGCGACGTACGACCAGTACGCATCGCCGTACGCGGGCGAAACGGTCGGCGCGTTCGACGGAGAAACGGCAGCCGGCACACCAGTGACCTATCCGGGCGAAGTGAACCCGAACGCGCCGGTCAATTACGCCTCGGGCATCCGCGGTGTCTACAACATCCTCAAGGCGCAATGGCTCCATAACGGCGCGCACTCGCTCTCGCGCGTGCAGCTTTACCAATCGCAATATGGCTCACAGGCCGGCGGTCCGTTCTGGGACGAAAACGGTTGGCCTGACGGTATCATCTCGCTTTCCGAAACGCAGGGAAGCCGTCAGACGGGCTTGGGCTACGACGGTGACGACATCATCGGCGAGCGTCACGATCTTCGTTTCGGAGCCGAGTATAGTACGAATACATCATTTCTCAAGCAGGTCGTTCCGACGGCCGGCGAGTTCATCACCTCGAATCCTACACAGATGTTTTATCTTGCGTATGTTGGCGATACGTGGCACGTCGCGCCGCGCTTTGATCTCATGGCAACCGCGCGCTTCACCGACACCCATACCATTCCAAGCGCAGGCTCGATCTACGACGACGATGCGCTCGATCCGCACGTCTCGGCCGTGTACAAGCTCACCAACAACATCGCCGCACGCATCACCTACGATCGCAATACGGTGGCGCCGCTGCCGCTCGAAGCGGATCGCGTCGATTCGACCAACGTCGATCCGAACACTGGATTGCTCGCACCGTTTGTGCAGCTGGCACCGGAGGTCGGCAACAACGTCACCTACTCCCTCGAAGGCGGCACGCGCATGCAGTTTCGCGCGACGCTTNNCTTCAACATCAACGAGCAGAATCTGATCGACGTCCTGCCCTACAACTTTCGCTCGGCGTTACAGTCGGGTCTCGTGCCCAACGGCGTCGGCGTACCGACGAACGTCGGCAACTTGCGCGCGGGCGGCGCGGAGCTCTGGCTCAGTCAAGCCGGATTTACGCTCGATACGAATTTCGTCCGCGCCTACTCTTCAAGCGCCTCGCAGTTTGCCTACAACGATCTCAACGCTCCCGCTGTTGCCGCCGGCGTCCTTTTCCCGGTCAGCTATCTGCCAAACTTCTCGGCCAACCTCTCGTATGAGTGGCACACCCGCAATCGCAAACTGCGCGTCTCGCCCGCGCTCTCGTTTGAATCGGGGTATCCGTACGGCAACGGCAAGATGGCCTGGATCTTCAATCCGACCACCGGCAAACCGCAACAGGTACCCAACGACAATTACTACGATCCGGGCTACAACTACTACTTTCTCTATAATCCCGCATGCCCGTTAAACCAAGCGCCTAACGCATCCGGTGCATGCGTGGCCGGCTACAATCCGTACATCGGTAACCTCGGCACGCCTGAGGCCGGCTTCCCGAACTCCTTGCACTCACCCGGCGAGACCTTCGTGAATCTGCACGTCGAGGGTGACGTTACCCCGCACATCACGTTGATCGTCGACGTCGTCAATCTGCTCAACAACGTTGCGCCGACATCGTATCAGGGCAACCCGTACCTCATCGGACCACCGGGTTATGCCGGCGGCAATCCGCTCTATGCGGCAGCCTATGAAGCCGCCGGCGGATATTCGGTTCCCTATACGCTGGGCAACGGCGTGCCTACCAACGACGGACAGACGCAAGCGGTGCCCTGGACGTACGGCCGCGCCGGCTACGTCCCGCAAAATTGGCCGATGGGACGCACCGTGCAACTCCGCTTGCGCGTTCGCCTATAATCGATTGCCGGCTACGGTGAAATATGCTCGGCAACCGCGCGCTCGATCGTGCGTGCGTTAGCCAGCGGGCCAACGTCGAGTGCGCTGCGCCCGCAGCTCGCGATCAACTCGCCGACTTCGGCACGGGCTTGCGGATCGTCGGACGCGATACGGATAAATCCGTCCTCGTCGGGCGGTTCGACGAAGCCCTTGACAACATGGCGGTTGTTGAGCTTGTGCGCTAAGAGTTCCGCGCCCGATAGACGCCCGAGATCGGGCGGGCGCGTGGCATCGACGAGCACACCGTCTTGATAGTTACCGAGCGCATTGAGTGCCCGGTCGACGTCTTGCCAATGTGTCGCTAGAAGTAACGTATCGCAATGCGCCGCTTGTTGGTATGGTGTGGTCGCAAACGCGTTGCCGCCCAGCGCTTCTGCGGCGGCTTGCGAGGTGCGATCGTCGTCGAGGTCGCTGAAGCACACGGTGTGGCCGGTGCGGCGGATCATTCTGCCGATAGCAACCGCCCGGTCATCTGCGCCGATGATTCCAATGATAGCCATAGCGCCGAGGTTATACCCGCGAACGGGGTGCCGCCACGCTCTTTCGTACGATCAATTCGCTCGGAAGCACGACCTGCGTGCGTTCGAGCGCTTCGTCCGCGACGCACGCCTCAACCGCACTGCGTGCAAGTTCGGCCGTCGGATAGCTGACCGTGGTGAGCGGCGGCGAGAGCACGCGCGCCATTGCGACGTCGTTGTAGCCGATCACCGAAAGATCGGCCGGGATCCGCAATCCGTGCGCCGTCGCCGCCTCGTACACGCCCAATGCCATATCGTCGGTCATGGCAAAGATCGCTGTCAAATCGGGTGCGCGCGAAAGCAGACGCTCGCATCCAGCTAGGCCGCTGGTTCGGCGGAAATCGCCCTCGAATACCAGGTTGTCGTCCCACGGCACGTCATAGGTTTCGTAGGCCTTTTTCGCGCCGAGCAGACGATCGACCGTGTCCGTGATCGCGTGCGGGCCCGTGATAATGCCGATGTGCCGGTGTCCGCGTTCCAGCAGATGTTCGACCGCCGCGCGCGCACCGCCGACGTTGTCGGGAACGAATTCGGTAAACGGCAATCCGTGACGTGCGCCCATAACGACGCGCCCGCCTTGCTTGACGTAGCCGGTGAGTTCGCGGCTCAAGCGTGCGCGATATTCGTCGTCGTCGAGTCCGCTGCCGCCGAGAATGATGGCGCCCACGCGCTCCGCACGAAACACGCGCAGATAACGGAACTCCTTTTCGACGTTGCGGCTGGCGTTAGCGAGCATGATCAGCCAGCCTACCCGATCGGCGACTTCCTCGAGCGCGCGAATATAGTCGTAGTTTTGCGAATCGACCATGTCGTGCAGCAGCACGCCAACGATCTTGCGCACGCCCACGCTCAAACTGCGGGCGCTCGCGTTGGGAACGTAATCGAGAGACTCTGCTGCTTGAAGTACGCGCTCTCGCAAATCGCGCGAGACGCGATGGGTGCTTCCCGTCAGGACGCGCGAAGCCGTCGCGAGTGAAACACCGGCGCGTTGGGCTACCGCGGCCAGGCCCGACCCGTTGGCCGGATTGGAGCGTTTCGCGGGCATCCGAGGGTGAGGTTAGGCAGCGCTGGAGGCGCCTCCTCGCGGTTCGAGCACCTGCGGCGCGCAATTACGCGATGACGACAGCGCGCAACGCATTGACGTTGGTGAGCGTCGGACCCGTGCGCACGATGTCGCCAATCGCGTCAAAGAGCGTGAAACTGTCGTGTCTTTTGAGCACATCGGGCGGATCGAATTGTGCTGCGCGTGCTCGCTGCAGCGTGTCGGGCGTTACGATCGCGCCGGCGGCATCTTCACTGCCGTCGCGGCCGTCGGTGTCGCCGGCCATGGCCCAGATGTTCGGGGCGCCGTCCAGCGCGATCGCGAGAGACAACAAAAACTCCAGATTGCGACCGCCGCGGCCGGCCGGGCCGTTGCCGATCGTGACCACGGTTTCGCCGCCGGAGATCAGCACCGCCGGGGCCGGAAGTGGCAGTCCGTGCGCGCGCACGCTGCGCGCGATGCCCGCCATCACAATCCCGAGATCGCGGCTTTCGCCCTCGAGCTCGCCGAGGACCAGCGGCTCCAAGCCGAGTTCGCGCGCGCGCTCGGCTGCGGCCCGCAACGCCCCTGACGGCGTCGCGATCAGGCGAGCATCTTCGGCGAAGTCGCCGGGTTTTGGGGTTTCGGGCGCTTCCTTAAGGAAGGCCGTGACGGCGGGAGGTAGGCTGAGGCGATACCGCTCGACGATCGCCCTTGCCTCGTCCACGGTGCTCGCATCGGCCAGGGTCGGTCCGCTCGCGATAATGCGGGGATCGTCGCCTGGAATATCGCTGATCGCGAGCGTCACGATCCGTGCCGGCGCGGCGGCTTTCGCGAGGCGGCCGCCTTTGATCGCCGAGACGTGCGTCCGCACGGCGTTCATTTCGCGGATCGTCGCGCCCGAGGTGAGCAACTGCTCGTAGACAGCCTGCTTGTCGGCGAGGGTGAGACCGGGCGCGGGTTTCGCGAGCAGCGCCGAGCCGCCGCCGGACATCAGCGCAATCACGAGATCCTGGGGCGTCAGCCCGCGAACCGTCGCGAGCATCCGGTCGGCGGCGAGCTCGCTATTGCGGTCCGGAACCGGGTGCGCCGACTCCATCACTTCGATCCGCGCGGTCGGCACCGCGTGTCCGTATCGGGTGACGACCAATCCCGAGAGCAGAACGCTCGGCCAGGCCGCTTCCAGCGCTGCCGCCATCAACCCCGCCGATTTGCCCGCGCCCACAACAATCGTCCGGCCGCTCGACGGCTCGGGAAGGTGGGCGGCCAAGACCTTGCGCGGGTCGGCGCTAGCAACCGCGGCGTCGAATATCGAGCGCAGCGCCGCGCGGATACGGGCGTCGTCGGCGGCCATCGGGAGCGCAACTACGGCTGTAATATACTTGACGACAGTAGCTTCATCTGACACAATGGTAGCACGATGGAAAAGCAAACCGTTCCCGAGACCATGATGCAAGCCGTGCGACAGTTCGCCGACGAGGAGAAGGCGCACGACTTCTGGGTCC
>PMUE01000348.1 GCA_003167055.1 Vulcanimicrobiota bacterium
CGCTTCCGAAGACCCCGAAACTATCCGCGGAGCGACGACGCTATGCGGTGGTCGGGAGGCTTATCATCGCCACACGCATCAGCAATGGAGCTGCTATTGGTGCGATAGCTGCTACAGAATTCTAAGAGGGGAACAGCCCGGACCGCAGCACGACGCAATTATGTCCCTATTATAGGTCGCCGCCGTCCTTCGACTTCNNGCTACGCTCAGGATGACAAATCGTTGACGACCGCGGCGCAGTCGGCGCAGATCGACGGATTCGCGGGGTCGGTACCGAGTTCGCGAAATTTCCAACAGCGCCGGCATTTCTCACCATACGCCGGATAGACCGCAAGCTCGATGTCGTCGCCGTCCGATTTGCGCAAATCGAGCTGCGAGACGACCAGCGCATCGCGCAGATTGTCGCCGAGCGCCGCAAGTGCGTCATAGCGCGCCGCCGGAACGGTGAGCTCGACACGCGCTTCAAAATCGCGGATCGGTGAGGCCGCGACGCGCGAACGCAGTTCGCGCAGCGTCTCCCACAGCACGAGCTCGCTGTCCTTCGCGCGCGACGGCGCGCCGAACGCCGAGTCGAACACGCTGCGCTCTTCGCCGCGTAAGCCCTCCGGAATCTCTTGCCACGCTTCTTCCGCCGTGAACGAAAGCATCGGTGCGACCGCCGTTAAGAAGCGCTTGAGCGTGTAGAGCAGCGCCGACTGCGCGCTGCGCCGGCGATGGCTGTTCTCGGCCAGTGAGTAGAGCGGGTCCTTGCACGCATCGAAATAGAAACTCGACATCGCACTCTCGAACGCGACGATGCGTAAGTATGCATCGTGAATCGAAAATGTCTGGTAGAGCGACTTTACCTCGGCCACAAAGGTGTCGGTGACGTCACAGGCCAGTCGATCGAGCGGCTCCATCTGCTCGCGTGCGAGCACATCGGCAGCGCGCAGATCGTACAGGTTGCCGAGCATGAAACGAATACGGTTGCGGATATTGCGATAGACACGCCCGACCTGTTCGACCACGTTCGGACCGAAGCGCACGTCGTCAACGAATTCCACCGACGCCGACCACAAACGCAGCACGTCGGCGCCCCATTTGTTCATCGCATCGACGGCATCGATGCCCGTCCCGCGCGATTTCGACATCGGACGGCCCTGCTCGTCGTTGACCCAACCGTTCTTGACCACGCGTTTGTACGGCGCGCCGCCCTTGATCGCAACGCCGGTCAAGAGCGAGCTGCGGAACCATCCACGGAACTGGTCGCCGCCCTCGAGGTACATATCGCATGGCCACGGTATGCCGTCATGGCCCAGCACCGCCAGATGCGTCACGCCCGACTCGAACCAGATGTCGACGATATTCTTCTCTTTTTCGAACGTCATGCCGCGGCACTTCGGACAATGGAAACCCGCCGGCAGATACAGCTCGACCGGATCGGTCCACCACGAACCGGCGCCGACCTCGGCAAAGCGTTTCGCGACGTTGCGCGCCACCTGCGGATCGAGAATCGACTCGTTGCAGGCCGTACAGATCAGCGCGGGTATCGGCGTGCCCCAGATGCGCTGGCGCGAGACGCACCACTCCGGATGCGTTTCGATCATCTGGCGTTGGCGCGTGAGTCCCCACTCCGGCACGTAGTCGACGCCGTCAACTGCTTCGATGGCGCGTGCGCGCAGACGGTTTTGATCCATGGCGATGAACCACTGCGCGGTCGCGCGGAAAATCACTGGATTTTGGCAGCGCCAACAGTGGGGATAGGAATGCTCGTACTCGTGCGCCGCGAAGAGCGCTCCGCTCGTACGCAGGTCCTCGACGATCTGCTTGTTGGCCTTGAAAATGAACATACCCGCGTACGGCCCGGCTTCTTTGGTGAAGTGGCCCGCGGCATCGACCGGATTGAGGATCGGCAACCCGTACTTTACGCCGGTGTCGAAGTCGTCGGCGCCGTGGCCGGGTGCGGTGTGCACGGCCCCGGTTCCGGTTTCGAGATCGACGTAGTCGGCCAGCACCACCAGCGAGTCGCGATCCATGAACGGATGGCGCACGCGCGTGCCGTCGAGCCGTTCACCCGGAACGCTCGCCAGAAGTTGGGCTTCTGCAAACCGCTCGCCGAGCGCTTTGGGCGCAAGCGCGGTGGCAAGGATGAGCAACTCATCGCCGAGTCGATAGAGTCCGTACGTCGCATCGGCGCGCAGCGCGATGGCGACGTTGGCCGGCAGCGTCCACGGCGTCGTTGTCCATATTAAGATGGACGCACGCTCGCTCGCTTCCGCGGAGAATGCCGCGAGGATCGTTTTGCGTTGCTCATCGTTTGCGGTGAAGCGCACGTAGACCGACGGCGAGATCTTTTGCTCGTATTCGATCTCGGCTTCGGCGAGTGCGGTCTCGTCGTGCACGCACCACAGCGTCGAGCGCAAGCCTTTGTAGAGCTGACCCTTCTCGGCGAGATCCGCTAGCGCGTTGACGATCGTTGCTTCAAACGAGGGATCGATCGTGCGGTAGGGCCGGTCGAAATGGCCGAATACACCCATCCGTTGCCGCGCCTCGCTCTGGCGCCCGAGCCAATACAGCGCGCGTTCCTTGCACTGCTCGCGCAGTTCGAGCGGATCGATCGAATGAAAATCCTTGATCCCTAAATACTTGAGCGTTTCGAGTTCGATCGGCAGCCCGTGCATATCCCAGCCCGGGATGAAGTCCGCCCACTTGCCGTCGAGCAGCGCGATCTTCACGAACATGTCCTTGAGCACCATGTTCAAGAAGTGGCCCATGTGCAGCTCGCCGTTCGCGTACGGCGGGCCGTCGTGCAAAATCCAAGGACCGTTTTTGCGATTGGCCTCGAGACGCCGTTCGTACGCGCGCTGCGAGTGCCACCACGCGATGCGATCGGGCTCGCGCTTGGGCAACTCCGCCTTCATCGCAAAGGCGGTTTCGGGTAATCGTAAGGTATCGCGGTAGTCGCGCTCGACGGTCTCGCTCATGGGTCACGTATCAATTCGCCGAGCACGTCGAAATTTCGTGCTGCGGCGGCGCGGATCGGCTCGACCTTGCTCCGCAACGCGGTGGCGAGCACGTCGTGCTGCGACATCAGTCGGTCGACCAGCGCATCAACGGCAGGATCCGAGGGCGCAAGCCTGCCCGGCGTCCACAACGGTTCAAGCGGATAGCCAAGGTCCTCGCACAGGGCGCTGACCTTGGGGTCGTACGGAATCGCCAGAAACGGCACCGCGAACCGCGCCGCAAGAATCAACGCGTGCAGCCGCATCCCGATGACGACGCGCGCACCGCGCAGAATCGCGACCGCGCGCGCAAGCGGGCATTCCGGCAAGAGCATCGGCGCGCTCTTGCACAAGCGGATGATCCCCGTTGAGACCTCGGCGTCAGCGGCACCGCCCATCGGAAGAAAGGCGACGCGAACGCCGTGCACTTGCGCGAGGCGATCGACCGCGCGCGCGATCGCGTGCTGTCCGTCGCGAAGTGTCGAAACCTTGCGCACGCTGACGATCGCGTACGGCTCACCGCCCAAACCCTCGGTGGAAAGGTCGATCTCCTCGACCGGCAGGTCATAGAGAAAGACCGGATCGGCCGTCTGCTCGACCGGCGTTTGCGGCAAGAGCGACTGCAGCAATTTGAGCGAGCGCGCGTCACGCACGGTTGCGCGATCGAGTCCGCGACAAAAACTGCGCACGACAATGCGTCCGAGCAAGTCGAGCGGGCCGATCGATTGGGCGAAAATCATCGTTTTGCGTTGCTGTCGAATCGCTTCCCGCAAAATACCGGCGTAGTAGACGATACTGCGCGCGCTGGTTGCCGTCTGCAACAGACCGCCGCCGCCCGAAAGCACCACGTCGGCGCGGCCGATCGCTTCGCGCACGCTTCGCATGCTCCAGCGCGGCGTCGCGTCAACGCCGTAGGTTTTCGCGGTTGCTTCGGGTGTGGCCGACAGCACGTCGAGCCGCACCGCCGGAAATCGCGCACGCAGCTGCGCCACGATCACCTCAAGGAGTGCCTCGTCGCCGAGGTTATCGAACCCGTAATAGCCCGACAGCAATACACGCACGGCGATAGATCCAGATCACGAGAAGGCCGATAAGCGCACCGATGACCAGTCCGTTGAACGTCCGCATGAGCGAGATCGTCAGTGGGGTATGCAGGTGCGAATAGGTGTCGATCACGTCGCCGATGCCGACGCCGGCACCGAGCGCAAGCAGCCACCCGACGATACGCCGGTGCGCGATCGTCAACGCGGGCAGGATCATCAGCGCGGGAAATCCGATCAGGAATTCCTTGAACCGCGGCCGCACGCTCAGCACCACGCTGAGCTGATGGCGCAACAGCAACTCGAGGTGGGACGGCGCGATGTCGCTTTGATTGCCGCTGCGCGCGAGCAGCAAGGCACCCGCGGCCACGATCACCAGACCGGCAAAGAGCTGGTATACGCGCACCGGCGCGGTGAAGACGTCGGACGGCCGCTCGATCCCGGAATTGAAGCGGCGATCGAAGAGATACAGGCAGAGCGCGATCAGCGGCGGGAGCGCAAGCACCAGGCGCACACCGCGGAAGCGCTCGATCTCTTCCATCGTGAGTGGTGAGCTCATCACGCCGACGACCACCAGCGCGCCGAGCAGCGTGACGCCGGTTGCAAGCAGCGTCCATCCCAGGCTACGCACCAATTGATCGGGAAACCGCGGCGCCGGCTCTTCACTGCACGCCTTGGCGATCGAAAGAAACGCGGCCGTGGCAAAGAGCAGCGCTCCGGCGAGCGCGATCATCGAGCGCGCGAAGAGATCGTGATGACTGACGATACCGGCAAGATAGAGCAGGATGGTCAAGCCGTAGGCGGCATACGCAAGCCACGGACGGTACCACCGGAAGAACCCGAGCAACAGCACGAAGATTGAGGGTACCGCCAGCGCTGCGATACCGACCAGAATACGGTTGTCGCCGCGATAGAGTGGAATCGGCGTTGCGCGCCCGAGTTTGAAATGGTGCGCTTTGAGCTGGTCAGCGATTTGCTTGACCATCTCAACGTTGGTCGCCTCAATCGAAAGGTCGCCGTCTTGGTGTTCCCAGGGCCGCAGATACACGACCCGGATGTTGCGCTCGCGCACGCCAAGCACGTAGCGCGCGACTACGTCGTCGAGCGTGATCTTGTCTAGCTCGGTTCGCGCGATCGCCTGCACGCGGACGGTTTGGCCTTCGATATCTTTGGCCAGCGTTTCGCTGCCCTTTTGTATCTGGCTGTCGTCGTACGTTTCGATCGTGCCGAAGTTAAACGGCGTCGCCGATTTGGTACCGTGTTCCTTGAACACCGCGGCCGCGTCGTCGAGATGATCAGGATATCCGAACACCTGGTTGCGCAAACCAAAGAAGATCACCGTCGATACCTTGCGATCCTGCGCTAACACGGCATCGAAGGCCGCGTTCATTTGTGGCAGCGCATACCGCTCATCGTTTTGGAAGCGCGGAACGAGCAGCAGTCCCAGCCG
This sequence comes from Vulcanimicrobiota bacterium, assembly GCA_003167055.1. Lineage (GTDB taxonomy): Bacteria > Vulcanimicrobiota > Vulcanimicrobiia > Vulcanimicrobiales > Vulcanimicrobiaceae > Aquilonibacter > Aquilonibacter stordalenmirensis. The sequence goes on from PMUE01000348.1 coordinate 5,472, forward strand.
CTTGGCAAGCGCGATTTGATCCGACGGGATGCCGAGCGCCATGGCATTGAAGTAATCGATCTGCGTGCGGATCTCGAGAACCCACGGCTTGGTATTGCGTAACACCCGAACGGTTTTGGGTTCAAAGTTCAACGCGAACTGTTGCCGGTAGCGCGCGTAGGCCGCCGGATCGTCGACGATCAGATAAACCGCATTTCGCGCAATCTTGTTCGAGCGCACGAGCGCGGCGAGCAGTGGATCGGCAATCGGCGAAATGCGCGCTTGATTGATCAGCGCTGCGCCGGTCGTTGCGTACGCGCGCCCGTCATCGCCAACATTTGCACCGAGTTCTTCGGTAAGTGCAAGCGAGGTCAGACCGGCGCGCCGCAACGCAATCAGGAACGCCGCCGGGTTATAGTTGTAGGAACGCGCGAGCGCAATGAAATCGGTATAGTCCATCGCAATCTCGACGCGCTTCGCCTGCGACTCGGTGTGGAAGCGGAAGACCGCTACCACCAGCGAGGCCAGAAGGGCCACGACTAAAATGAGCGCGGCATAGCGCGGTCGGACATCGGGACGGATCACGGGGGTGGGTTGTTCGCGCTGCAGACGCTTCTACCCCCACAATACATAAAGGCTCGCGTAGCGAGCCTTTATGCCGTCGCGTATGCGGTTGCCCGCATACCGGGTGTGGGCGACGTCTTTATGTGAACCGTCTCACAGCGAAATGCCCACGTCTTTAAACGCTGCGGCGGTGATTCTGCCGTGGTTATTACTCTAGCAGACCCCAACCTTCCGCGAAAGCGGTCAGGCGCATATTTTTACATGCTTCTCAGGCAGGCCAGTGAGGCGCCCGCTTGTCGATGAAGGCACCGATGCCTTCCTGAGCGTCCTCGAGCTGGGCATTAGTGACCATGACAGTTTTTGTGAAGTCGTAGGCCGCGGCTTGATCGAGTTCCACCTGACGGTAAAAGGCCGCCTTGCCCAGGCCGACCACCGTCCGGCTGGCCTCGCCGATCGTCCCAGCCAGGGCGAGGGTCGCATCCCGTAGGGCCTGCGGTGACACGACCGCGTTGACCAGTCCCCAGTCGAGCGCGGTCGCCGCGTCGATGGGCTCCCCAGTGAGCAGCATCTGCATCGCTCGTTTGCGGCCGATGTCGCGACTGAGCGCGACCATGGGGGT
>PMUE01000197.1 GCA_003167055.1 Vulcanimicrobiota bacterium
GCTGCGCCATCGAGATGATGTCTGTGACGTCCTCGGAGTACGACATCGCTCGTTTGGGCTCCGAGGTCTTTCGAAGCTCGCCGCGTCAAGCCGATCTCATGATCGTTTCGGGGCGGGTCGCGCAGAAGATGGGGCCCGTCATCAAACGACTGTACGATCAGATGGCGGATCCCAAGTGGGTGATTTCGATGGGTGCGTGCGCGAGCTCGGGCGGCATCTTTGATAACTATGCGATCATTCAAGGCGTCGATACGATCATTCCGGTCGACGTCTACGTTCCAGGCTGTCCCCCGACTCCTGACGGCTTGTTGTACGCCGTCAATCTGATCCAACAACAAATTCGCGAAGGGGGCCGCGGCGGAATTCTAGCCCGGTCCTAAGGAGCACTCGTGCCAAGCACCCAAACACCGCCGATTGCGGGAACCGCGATCGATCCGCCCGGCGTGCGTCCGCCCATCGACGATGCGACGATCGAGGTCGTCACGCCGCAGGCATTGCGCGCGCGGCTCGAGTCGCTACGCAACGAGGGTTACACGATGCTGCTCGACCTCGGCACGGTGGACTATCTGGAACGCTCGCCGCGCTTTGACGTCGTCTATCATCTATTGAAGATGCCGGTGGCGGCGGCAACGCTGACCCAGGTCGGGACGCCGGCGCGCCTGCGCCTGCGCTGCGGGATCAACGACGGCGAGCATCTGCCGACCGTCAGCGATCTGTGGAAGGCCGCCGATTGGGCCGAGCGTGAGATCTTCGACCTCTTCGGAATCGTCTTCGACGGGCACCCGGATCTGCGCCGCATTCAGATGCCCCACGACTGGGAGGGCCACCCGCTGCGTAAGGATTATCCGCTGCGCGGGCCGGCGCGCGAGCGTTCGCCGCGTCCGGCCTTTGCGCTCAAGAGCAACGTGCAGGCCGGCATACCACCAACTGGACGTACACTCGAGGCACTCCAGGAGCAGATAAGGACTGCTAAAGAAGCGGATCGGCCGAAGGCCGAACGCGAAGGATTCACCGCAGGTGAATCCACGTGAGCAGTTTATCGTCTACGCCGCTCACCCCGGAGATCGTTTCGCGCGAAGGCAACTCGATGGTGCTCTCGATGGGTCCGCAACACCCGTCGACGCACGGCGTGCTGCAAATCATGCTCGAAATCGAAGGCGAATCGGTGGTCAAGGCGGATTGCGAGATCGGCTACTTGCACACCGGCATCGAAAAGAACATGGAGAACCTGTTCTGGTCGCACGGGCAAACCAACGCCGAGCGTATGGACTATCTCGCCCCGTCGTCAAATGCGCTTTGCTATGTCCTCGGCGTCGAGAAGCTGTTGGGCATCACCGATCGCATGCCCGAGCGCGCGAAGCACATTCGCGTAATGGCCGCCGAGTTGACGCGCATCGCGTCGCACTGTGTGTGGCTGGGCACGCATGCGATCGATCTCGGCGCCATCTCGGTCTTTTTCTACTGCTTTGATCTGCGCGAGAACATCCTCGATCTTTCCGAAGCGACCGGCGGCGCACGCATGCATCCCAACTACCTGCGCGTCGGGGGCGTCAACGGCGACCTGCCGGCGGGGTATCTCGAAAAAATCGAAGCGCTGATCGCAAAGTTCCCGGGACGCATCAAAGATCTGCGCGGGCTCTTGCAAGCCAATCCGATCTTCCAAGACCGCACCATCGACGTCGGGTACCTCAGCCCCGAAGATGCGATCCAGTGGGGCGTGACCGGTCCCGCGCTGCGCGGCAGCGGGATCGCCTACGACGTGCGCAAGGCGTTCCCGTACTCCGGCTACGAGCAGTATCAATTTGACGTGCCGACCCGGACCGAAGGTGACGCGTACGCGCGCTTTCTCGTACGCCTCGACGAGATGGAGCAGTCGATGCGCATCGTTGAGCAGGCGCTGGAGAAACTGCGTACACCAGGTCCGTATGCAATCGACGACCCCAAGATCTTCCCCGTACCCAAGGAGACGATTGCGCTTTCGATGGAGGCACTCATCCATCACTTCAAGATCGTGAGCGAGGGCTTTCGCGTTCCGCCGGGCGACGTGTATCAGTCGGTCGAAGGACCGCGCGGTGAACTCGGCTACTATTTGGTGAGCAACGGCGAGAATAAGCCGTATCGCGTGCGCACGCGGCCGCCGAGCCTCTACAATTTACAAGCGCTCAAAGGGATGGCGCCGGGCAACCTGATCGCCGACTTGGTCGTGATGATCGGCTCCCTCGACCCCGTCTTCGGCGAGGTAGATCGGTAATGAGCGACGATTTCGCAGCGCTTGCGAGCAGGCTGCGGCCGCAGTGTGAGGCGTTCGTCGTCCAGTACGAGCGGCCGCGCTCGGCGCTGTTACCGATCATGCATCTCTTTCAGGATGCGCAAGGGTACGTCTCGCAGGACGCGATGCAATTCGCGTCCGATCTGCTCGGAATTACCGCGGCCGAGGTCGAGTCGACCGTCTCGTTCTATTCGCTGTTCTTCCGCAAGCCGGTCGGCAAGTACATGCTGCAGGTTTGCCGCGGACTGATGTGCGAGTTGCGCGGCGCCGAATCCATCATGGCATACATGCGCGAGCGGCTCGGGGTCGGCCATCTCGAGACGACCGAGGACGGCGTGTTCTCCTACGAAGAAGTGGAATGTTTGGCGGCGTGCAATCGCGCGACGTGCATGCAGGTTAATTTGGAATTCGCTTACGATCTGACCCCGTCGATGATCGACGATATGCTCGCGTCGATGCGTGCGGGCACGTATGCGGTGAAGCCGCTGGTGCAAAGCGAGAAACCCGGCCGTTCCTGGAAGGTCAAACAAGACACGGAGGTCGGGACCGGCGGAAAATCGCCGGGAACGCTGACGTCGAGCGATCCGAACAATGCCGGCGGCATCGGCGATCCAAGCGGTATCATCATGCTCGATCGGATCGTACTCAAGGACAGCTCGTTCACCGGCCGCTCGCGCGAGCGTCTGGTGCGCGATGCGAGTGGCGTCGCGGAGATCGTCGACGAAGAAGGGGGCGTGCTGCGTGCCGGTCACTAAAGTGCTGACGGCCGGCATCGGCGAAGCTGATCTGCGCGATATCCGCGTGTATCGCGAACGCGGTGGCTATAAACAGTGGGAGCGCGCGGTGCGCGAGCTTACGCCGAACGACGTGTTCGAAGCGTGTGATAAATCCGGATTGCGCGGGCGCGGCGGCGCCGGGTTCCCGACCGGGCGCAAGTGGAGCTTTCTCCCGAAAGACGTCCTTCCGCGCTATCTCGTGTGCAACTGTGACGAGGCCGAGCCCGGCACGTTCAAAGATCACATGCTGCTCGAGGAGACGCCGCACTTGGTGCTCGAGGGCATCTTGCTCGGCGCCTACGGCATCAGTTGTCACCACGCGTTCATTTATATTCGGGGCGAGTTTAAGCGCGGCCATGCAATCTTCATGAAAGCGCTCGAAGAAGCGCGCGCCGCGGGTTTGGTTGGCAAGAATCTTTTCGGTTCGTCGTTTTCATTCGAGCTGCACGCGCATCACGGCTACGGCGCGTATATCTGCGGCGAAGAAACCGCGCT
>PMUE01000269.1 GCA_003167055.1 Vulcanimicrobiota bacterium
CTTGGGCCAGATATTGAGCGGTGCGTATTCCATGACCGTGGTCGCCACGCCGTATTTCGCGGTGAACGCCGGGTCTTGTAGCTCCCTCGCGGTATAGGCATCGTGCCCGATGAAGTTGTGCTGCATGCCGAGATTGTGACCCGTCTCGTGCATGATCTCGGATAGAAAATGGTCGTAGATGAATTGTTCGGGGATAGGATCGGTGTTACGCCCGTAGCGCACCGGATCGACCACCTCGCGCCATGCGTTCGCGGCGCTGACCGCGCTGTCGGCAGAGATCAGAATCCCGGTGCGGAACTCCTCGCCGGTAAGCGGATTGAAGAGCGTCTGGGAATCGGCGCCGAAACTCGGACGATACTCGGTGACCCAGCGCAGCACGTTATAGCGAATGTCGTCGGCGTCGAAATTTGGATCGGCCGGCTGCGGAATCACCTGGATCGCATCGAGGATGCCGACTTTCGCGAGGATACTGTTCCAGCGAAGCACCGCGTCGGCAATCGGCTTGCGGAAGCGCTCAGGGATCGTATCGCTCATCACGAAAACCATCGGATGCGTTGCCTTCGACGGTTTGGTAGGATCAGCCGGAGCGAAGTTCCAGCGTACGAGATAACGCAGATAGCGGTTCGGTGCCGTATCTAGCGCCGGCGCAAAATCCAAGTAGATGTCATCGTAGATTCCGACACGGTCGTCGGCAAAGCGCGGCATATACGCATCAGTCGGAAGCTGCGCGAAGTTGTAGACGACCTGCATTTGGACGCTGCGCGCGTCGGGCGCGGTGTCGGGAGCGACGTGCGGTGCGCTGGTTGCCCACAGTTGCTCGACGTCGAGCACGACGTTTTCGGGAAAGGCCTTCGTCGTGCCGAAGTAGGTGCGCGACGGATCGAGATGATACGCGGTTTGCGGCGTCGTGCGCAGCGAGCCGTTAATGATGTGCTCCATATCCAGCGCGTCGCTGAATAGCGGAGACGCATCGAAGACGATGTGGCCGCCGCCTTCGGCCGCAATCTTTCCGACGCCGACGACCGATTGCGGAAAGTTGCTCCGAACCGCGAGCCTGCCCGATTCGCTCCCGGGCGCAACGAACGACGTGTTCGGCCAGACGATCGCGATACCGTCGCCGGCGCGCTCGAAACGGACGAGCATCGCCGGCAAGTGATCGGTGTTCCCCCAGACGATAAAGCTGCCGCCGATGCCGTTGCCCGGCACGATCGTCTCGAGATAGTCGGTGTCGAGCTGGCTGGTCGTGATGTCCAAATAGACGTGACCGTTCTTGTGCCAGATGCCAAAGAGCCCGTGCTGACCGCCGCCCGAGGCGGTGAAGGCGGCGTATGGATCGGCCGGGGCATCCGCCGAGGTCGCCGCGGCGCTGCGTGCGCACAGCGCGGCGCATGCAAAAACAGTAAGAAGAAGACGCTTCATCACGAGAGTGGCCATACCACACGCATCGGAGGGAGTCCCTCTGAGCATCCGTCGAAAGGGTCGTCGCTCGCATGTATCTGGACACGCGGACGATGCTCTTTACTTTCGCGACCGGCAGCCTCATTATGGCCGTCGGCCTCTTAATCGCGAACGTGCGCGCCGCGCACATGCGTGTGATGACGCTATGGGTCATCGCCAACTTCTCGCTGTTCGCCGGCTGGGGGCTCTACGCACTGCGCGGGACCATCCCCGCGTTCGCGAGCGTCGTCATAGCCTTCGCGTTCTTTGTCGCCGGTTATGCGCTCGAGTTTGCCGCGCTTTCGCTGTTCTGCGGACGGCGCGTGCGGCCGCGCTTGTTGATCGGGCTCGCCGTCGTATGCATCGCGCTACATACGATCATTCATTATGCCGATCGGGGACTAACACTGTGGGGGCTGGTAGCGGCGTGGCTCATCATTGCCGGGTGGTTCGCTGCCTCGGCCTTGACGCTGGCGGTGTGGACTACTCCGCAGGAGCGCACGTCGCACCTCATGACGGCGGGATTCTTCGCTGCCGTTGCGCTTGCCGACGCGTACCGTGCGAGCTATACACTGGTCGCCGGTGATCCCACGCTTAACCTGATGAGCAACGGTCTCATGCAATCAATCGTGCTCGGGGTCAATTATGTCGGACTGTTCGGTACCTCGCTTGGATTCATCCTGATGACCAAGGAGCGCGCCGACAACGAACTGATTCGAACGGCCTCGGTCGATGCGCTGACCGGCCTCTTCAACCGGCGCAGCTTCATGGAATCGGCGCAGCGGGAACTGCATCGCGCCGAACGCCAGCACTTGCAGACTTCGGTCTTGATGCTCGACCTCGACCACTTCAAGAACGTAAACGATAGCTACGGTCACCCGACGGGCGATTTGGTGCTGGCCGGATTCGCCGACGTGCTCCATGCGAGTTTACGGCCCTTCGACGTGGTCGGCCGCTACGGCGGTGAGGAGTTTTGCGTGCTGCTTCCCGGCACCGGCATCGGCGAAGCCACCTCGATCGCCGAACGAATTCGTAACACTGCCAGCCAAACGCCGGTGGAGGCCCGCGCCGCAAGTATCCCGTACACGGTAAGCATCGGTGTGGTTCAGGCTCCGCCGCGCGAGATTGCGCTCGAAGACCTCGTCGACCGTGCGGACCAAGCACTCTACCAGGCGAAGGCCGGAGGAAGAAACTGCGTGCGGGCGGTTTAAGCACCGGCTTCACGGGAAGAACACATGCCAAATAGCCCCAGCAATTACGCCTGAGATGCGCAGCTAAAATTGCAAGAACTACCGAAGCGAACGCTCGTCCCGGGCGCATTTCGCTCGCTCGACGGTCACGCGGTCGTCCTCTACGGGAGTGACGAACAACCGCTTGTTAAGCATGTGGCAGCGTGGCTCGGCGAACACCTAGCAAGGGAGTACCCGGTGCTGGTGGTCGGGACCCCAGCGCATCGGCGCGCGGTTGGAGCAGCCTTGCGCCGTGCCGGCATCGACACCGGCGAAGTGCGCCGCGCCGGTCTCTACACCTGTCTCGATGCGACTGCGGTCATGAATACGATGGCCGGAGACGGCGAGATATCGTGGCGCACGTTCGATCGCAACGTCGGCGAACTGGTACGCAACCTTCGGATGCGCGGTCCGCTGCGTGTCTACGGCGAGATCGTGAACCTGATGTGGCTGAGCGGCAATCGCAAGGGCGCAATCGAGCTCGAAATGCTCTGGAATCGTCTGCGCGCGCGCGTCGATTTTGAGTTGCTATGTGGCTACGGCATCGACGCCCATGGTTCGGACTTTGCAATCGGGGCTGCGGAGGGCATCATTCGGACCCACACCTCGGTTGTGCCGTACGGCAGTGGAGATTCGTCCCACTAGCGCGAAGGCAGCCGAATGTTTGCTGACATAGTCGGCGCCGAGAACTGCATAACTGACCCGGCCGGCCTTCGCGTCTACGAATGCGACGGGCTGACCGGAACACGGGTGCGCCCTGCCGTCGTGGTGCTTCCGGAGACGACGGATGAGGTTGCGCGCTGCATCGTGCGTGCGCGCAAACTGGGCATGGTGATCGTGCCGCGCGGCTCAGGCACCGGGCTTTCAGGCGGAGCGCTTCCGATCGAAGGCGCGGCGGTGATCGGGACGTCACGCATGCGGGCGATCCTCGATGTGGACATCGAGAATCAGCGAATGCGCGTGCAGCCCGGCGTGATCAACCTCGATATCAGCAAACATCTTGCGCCGCTCGGTTATTACTACGCGCCCGACCCAAGTTCGCAGAGCGTCTGCTCGATCGGCGGAAACGTCGCCGAGAATTCCGGCGGCGCGCACTGTCTAAAATACGGCTTTACGATCAACCACGTGGTCGCATTGACGATCGTCTTGGCAAGCGGTGAGGTCGTCGAAATCGGCAGCTCCGTCGCAGATCCCCTCGGGTACGATCTCACTGCGGCCGTCATCGGCAGCGAAGGACTCCTCGGCATCGTCACCGAGGTGGTGGTGCGCTTCCTGCGCAAGCCGCAGGCGACGCGCACGGTCTTTGCCACGTTCCCTTCGACCGACGAAGCCGGCGAGGCGGTCTCGCGGATCATCTCCGCCGGGATCGTGCCCGCCGCGATCGAGATGATGGACGGGCTTGCCATCGAGGCCATCGTCGCAGCCACGCACGTCGATTGGCCCTTGGACGTGGGTGCCGCACTGTTAATGGACGTCGACGGCATTTCAGCCGAGGTCGACGAAACGGCGCGCGCGGCCGTCGCGATTTTGGAAGGTGCGGGCGCGCTCGAGATTCGCAATCCGCACGACGAGAGCGAACGCGCGCTGATGTGGAAGGGCCGAAAGGGTGCATTCGCCGCTATGGGGCGCATCAGTCCGAACTACTACGTCCAGGACGGCGTGATCCCGCGTTCGGACATCGCCCGCGTACTGCGCGAGATCGCGGACCTTTCGCATCGCTCAGGCTTTCGCATCGCCAACGTCTTTCACGCCGGCGACGGCAACCTGCATCCCCTGGTGCTCTATGACGCGCGCGCGGGCGACGAATCCGAGCGCGCCGAGCACGTTGCCTCGCAGATTTTGCAGATTTGCGTGAAGTATGGCGGCTCGATAACCGGCGAGCACGGCGTCGGCGCCGACAAAGCCCGCTACATGGGCGAGATGTTCAGCGACGATGACCTCGAGACGATGCAGTACGTGCGCTGCGCCTTCGATGCGACCCAGACGTTCAATCCAACCAAAGTCTTTCCGGCGCCGCGGCTGTGCGGCGATCGCGCGGGCGTACGGTGACGCACGCACCGGCTTCGCTCGATGAGGCATCGGCATTGTTGCGCGAGTTGGCTGCCAAGCAGCGAACGCTTTGTATCACCGGCGACAGCACGCCTGGCGGCCCGGCATGCGTGCCGGTCGATGAAACCGTGTCGACGCGTGCGCTCAATGCCATCGTCGATTACGTGCCGGCGGATCAAATCGTAACCGTGCAGGCCGGCATGACGATCGCGCGGCTGCAGGCGGCGCTGCGCGAGCAGAAACAGCGGCTGGCGCTCGATCCGCCGGGGCCGCAACGCGCAACCGTCGGCGGCAACGTCGCCACCGCAAGTTACGGCCCGCTGCGCACGCGCTATGGCACGGCGCGCGACGTGATCGTCGGGATGACGATCGTGCGTGCCGACGGAACGCTCGTGCGCGGCGGCGGGAAGGTCGTAAAAAACGTCGCCGGTTTCGACGTTCCGAAATTGATGGTTGGAACGCACGGGACGCTCGCCATGATCGGCACGGTCACATTTCGGCTGCATCCGCTGCCGGAAGCGCAGACCGAGATCGTGTTCCCCGGTTGCGATGCCGCGGTCCTACGATCGCTGTGCACGGCGATGACGCAAGCGCAGCTCGAACCAAGCGCGGTGTTCGCGGTTTACGACGGCAGCAGTTATGCGTTAGCGATACGCTTCGAAGGGTTTCCCGACGGCGTCACCGCGCAGCGCGCGACACTGTTGAAGCTTGCCGCGTGCGACCATGAGGACGCAACGCTTGGCAGCGAACACGAGGCGGCGCGCACAAGCGGGGCACTGCAAGTAAAAATCACCGCCGCGCCCTCGATGCTCGAAGCGCTCCACGCGAACGGTATCGTTGCGCTCCACGGCGCTTTAGCGCGTGCGCGCACCGTGGTGTACCCTTCGGTCGCGGCGGCGTTTATCAGCGGCGATTGCGAGGACGTAGCGGGCGTGCTGGGAACGCTCAACGCGGCGCGCGTATGGGCCGAGAGCGCCGGAGGTGCGCTCGTGGTGGAGGAAGCACCGGCCGGGATTCGCGCGGCTTTTAACGCTTGGGGCACGCCACCGCCCGCCTTTGGGTTGATGCGTGCGCTCAAAGAGCGTTTCGATCCGGATCGCCGTTTGAACCCCGGTGGTTTCGTTGAGAGGCTGTAGCCATGAGTGAAGCGCTTGTGTCGCCGCCCGAAAAGGCGCTGATCGAGGACTGCGTGCATTGCGGTTTTTGTCTGCCTGCCTGCCCGACGTATCGCTCGTGGGGCCTCGAGGCAGATTCACCACGTGGACGCATCGATCTGATGAAGGGCCTGGCCGAAGGCGCGATCGCGCTCGACGAATCCGTCGTTACGCACTTCGATCAGTGCCTAGGGTGCATGGCGTGTTTGACCGCGTGCCCGTCAGGCGTTCGCTACGATCTCTTGATCGAGTCGACGCGAGCGCAAATCGAGACGCAGGTCAAGCGCTCGCCGTTCGAGCGCGCGTTACGCGCGATGATCTTTGCAATCTTTCCCTATCCGCAGCGCTTGCTGCGCTTGGCGCCGCTGATGAACCTGGCAACGGCATTACGTCTGCAGCGGGTCGTGCCGGGCGGGGCATTGCTGCAGAAGATCGACATTCGCGCTGCATCGAGGCCGCTGCCCGAATGCACGTCTGCGCAGGGCCCGGCGCGCGCGCGTGTGGGTCTCCTTGCCGGCTGCGTGCAGCGGGTGATGTTTCCGGGCGTCAACGCGGCGACGGTGCGCGTGCTCAGTGCCGAAGGCTGCGACGTGATCGTACCTGAGCGGGCCGGCTGCTGCGGCGCGCTCTCCCTGCATTCCGGCCGCGCAGCGGAAGCCAAAGCCTTCGCGCGCGCGCTGATCGTGCAGTTCGAGGATGCGCAGGTTGACGCCGTGATCGTCAATGTGGCCGGATGCGGGTCAGCGATGAAGCAGTATGCCGAGCTGTTTGCCGATGAGCCGGAGTGGGCGGCGCGAGCGCGAGCCTTTAGTGCGAAGGTTCGCGACGTCAGCGAGTTTCTCGCCGACATCGAACCACGCGCGGAGCGCAAACCGATCGAGGCGACGGTTGCGTATCACGACGCGTGCCATTTGGCGCACGCGCAACGCGTGCGACAGGAGCCGCGCGATCTGCTCTGCGGAATCCCGGGATTGAAGCTGGTCGAAATTCCCGACGGCGATCAGTGCTGCGGGAGCGCCGGCACGTACAATTTGCTCGAGCCGGCGAGCGCTCGGGAGATCGGCCTGCGCAAAGTCGCGAATGTGCTTGCGACCGGAGCTGGTATCGTGGCCAGCGGCAATCCCGGATGCTCGATGCAGATGCAGGCGCTCCTGCGCGAGCGCGGAGCAAATGTACAGATTGTTCATCCAATCGAACTCGTGGATGCAGCGATCAATGGGCGTCGAATAGGACAGCCATGACGATCATTCTGGCGGCGCTGCTCGCGCTTGCCATTCCGAACCCGGTGCAACTTGCTACCGGGACCAATACGACCGGCACGGCAACATGCCGGGCGCTCGATGGATCGCTCGGCAGTTGGGAGCGCGTGAGCGGCACGAGCACGACGACCGAGCCGTCGATCCTCGATGCGGAAGCGAGCGTGAAAACGCCGGCCGATGCGATGCTCTACTGTCGCAACCGCGACGGTGGAGCGGGCAAGATCGAGGCCAAACCGGCGAGCCTGATCTATCCGAAGGGCACGCTGCTACAGACGGTCTATCGCCTGACGATCACGCGTCCGAGCACCGACGCGCAACCGCCGTTCGAAACAGCACTCGGCCCCGGGGGCGTGATCACGAGCGCGTCGTTCGGCCAACTCGTCATCTTCGGAAAGCACTCGATGTTGATCGTGCCGTCGGGTTGGAAGATCGCGAGCCGTCCGGCCGGGATCTTACCGAAGAGTCCCGACGAGTACAGCTCAACGCTCGACGTCGGCGGCTGCGAGGTCAATCGCATGGACGACGAAGACGAGTTTCCGCGCTACATCGGTACCGCCGCCGCCGACTGCTCGACGAAGATCGATCTCGAAACGCTTCAGTAACGGTGCATTAAGGTTTACCAACGTGCCAACGAAGTTGGAAGCGGAAGGTACGCGGCAGCGTTGGGATCAGCGTCGACGGTTCCGTGGTTTGGTAGTATTGATTCGTTCCGCCGGGACCGACCGGACCATACTGTCCTAACGTCGTCGTCGTGCCCAAGTTCGGCTGCGGCAGATAGTAGAAGTCGTTGGTGTTGAGCAAATTCTGGACCGTAAACTGTGCCTCCAGTGTCGGCGTGATCGTCTTCTTGGCGGTGAGATCGAATTGCAGGAACGGGGGCTGGAAGTAGGTGTTGTTCTTCCCCTCAAAGTCCGCGCCGAGACCAACCCACGATTGGTCTTTGAACGTGTAGTTCAGTTGGTAGTAGCCCTTCATGTATGGGATGCAGGTGATGCTCCCCGGAATCGTTAGGCCGAAGC
>PMUE01000115.1 GCA_003167055.1 Vulcanimicrobiota bacterium
CGATGAAGCCGATGCAGGCGCGCTACAATATCTTTTGCAACGCGCAGGGCGGCGCGCACGACGACACGATTTTCTATCGTCTGAACGAGCGCTGGCTCTTGGTCGTAAACGGGGCGAACGCCGACAAGATGTGGGCGCATCTCAACGCCAACCTCGCCGAAGGCGTTCGTCTCGAGAATCTTCACGGACGCAACGCGCTGATTGCCATCCAAGGGCCGAAGTCGGTCGCGATGCTACAGCCGTACGTCAACGTCGATCTTGCCGGTTTGAAATATTACTTCTCCACCGAAGGCGAGGTCTACGGGCGACCAGCGATTATCGCTCGTACCGGCTACACCGGCGAGGACGGTTTCGAGCTGTTCGTCTTTGGAGAACACGCGCCGGAAATTTGGAGCGCGCTGCTGCGCGACAACGCCGCCGAGGGACTCGAGCCGTGTGGACTGGGCGCGCGTGACGTGCTCCGCCTGGAAGCCGGGATGCCGTTATACGGTCACGAGCTGACCGAAGAGATCACGCCGGTGCAAGCGGGCTTGCAGTGGGCGCTCAAAACGAGCAAGCCGGAATTCATCGGGCGCAATGCATTGGTCGAGCAGTTAGATCACGACGACTTTCCGCGCGTCGTCGGGCTGATCATGAAGGGGCGTGCGCCGGCACGCGAAGGCTATGCCGTCTACTTCGAAGGAAAGCCGGTCGGTGAGATTCGCAGCGGCTCGATGGCGCCGTCGGTCGGCGGCCGGAACATCGCGACCGCGCTGGTACCAAAAGCGGCTGCAACCGAAGGCGCAACCCTAGAGGTCGACATCCGCGGAACGCGGCACGAAGCAACCGTCGTGCCTCTCCCCTTTTATAAACGCCCGAAGTAAAGGAGCATGAGAAGCGTGGCGCAACCGGAGAACTTGTTGTACAGCAAAGAGCACGAGTGGGTGAAGATCGACGGCGCTACGGCGACGATCGGTATTACCGACTACGCGCAAGCTTCGCTCGGTGATATCGTCTACGTCGAGCTGCCGCGCGTCGGCAAGCAGATCGAACAGTTCGGCAACATCGGCGTGGTTGAATCGGTGAAGGCGGTCTCAGACCTCTTTACGCCGGTCGGCGGAGAAGTACTCGAGGTCAACGGCTCGCTTGAAGCGGACCCCGCCGCGGTAAACCGCGATCCGTACGGCGCGGGTTGGCTCTTCAAGGTGAAACTCAAAGACGCGGGCGAGAAGAGCAACCTTCTGTCCGCAAGTGATTACGAGAAGATAGCGCACGACTAGCATGTATACGCCCCACACGGAAGCAGATATCAAGGCGATGCTCGCCGCGATCGGCGTTGGCTCGCTTGACGATCTGCTGCAGGTTCCCGAATCGATCGCGCTCAAGGCGCAACTCGACGTCGTCCCGGCGCTCCCCGAGTATCAGATTGCGCGCCGGTTCGAACATTTTGCGGCGAAGAATACCGGTGTCGATTACGCGTCGTTTCTGGGCGCGGGTTCGTACCGGCACTATGCGCCGCCGGCGATCGCGGCGCTTGCGATGCGCGGCGAGTTCCTCACAGCCTACACGCCGTATCAAGCCGAAGTCTCGCAAGGCTACCTGCAGGCGATTTATGAGTGGCAGACCTATATCTGCTTGCTCACCGGCATGGATATCGCGAACGCCTCGGTGTATGACGGCGCGACGGCCTTGGCTGAGGGCGCGATCATGGCGCTCAACGAGAACGGCCGCAAGAAAGTGCTCGTCTCGCGGGCGATTGACCCGAACTATCGTGCGGTGCTCAAGACCTATTGCGACGGACTCGACGTGGAAGTCGACGAGCTTCCGATTACTGCCGATGGTACGACGGATATGGCGAAGCTGGCTGCGGCGATTGCCTCAAAAGAGTACGCCTGCGTCGCGTTGCAATCGCCGAACTTCTTCGGCAACGTTGATTCGCTCTCGTCCGCCGCTCGCGATGCAGTAAGCGCGAGCGAAACCGTGCCGATCGCCGTCGTGAGCGAAGCGATATCACTTGGCGCGCTCGCAACGCCGGCATCCTGGGGCGCACAGATCGTGGTGGGCGAAGCACAAAGCTTTGGCGTCGCGATGGCGTACGGCGGCCCGTACGTCGGATTTATCGCGACGACGAAAGACCATCTGCGGCGTATTCCGGGGCGTCTGGTCGGCAAGAGCGTCGACGGGCAGGGCCGCACCGCCTACGTCCTGACGCTGCAGGCGCGCGAGCAGCACATTCGGCGCGAACGCGCGACGTCCAACATCTGCACGAATCAAGCCCATTGCGCGCTGATCGCGACGATCTACTTGGCGCTGATGGGAAAGACCGGGTTGCGCGACGTCGCAGCGCTCAACCTCTCGCGTTCGCGCGAGTTGGCAACCGCGGTCTCGAAGCTCGACGGCGTGGACTTGAAGTTTACGGCGCCGTTCTTTAACGAGATCGTGGTCGATGTGCATCAGCCCGCGCGCGAGGTGCTCGCAAAGCTACAGGAACGTAAGATCCTTGGTGGGGTCGATCTCGGACGCTGGTATCCGGAATTGCAGACCTGCATTTTAATGAACGCAACGGAACTTACCACCAGCGCGCAAATCGACCAACTCGCCACCGCCCTCGGAGAGATCGTTCGTGTCCACGCAAGCGTTTGATCGTACCGCTAGCCCCTCGATCTTCGAGCTCGGGCAAGACGGGCGCGCGAATCGCTACGTGGAGGAGGGGCCGCCGCTCGAGCAGTTTCTTCCAAAAGACGTGCTGCGCGCGGACTTGCCGTTGCCCGACAATAGTGAGCTCGACGTAGTGCGGCACTTCACCAAGCTCTCGCAGCGAACGTTCGGGATCGATCTCGGATTCTATCCGCTCGGGTCGTGCACGATGAAGTACAACCCGCGCGTCAACGATGCCATGGCGGGGAAACGCGAATTCGCGCAACTGCACCCCTACACGCCCGACGAGCTGGCGCAGGGCGCGCTGCAAGTGATGTACGAACTGGAGCGCTCGCTGGCGTCGCTCTTCGGTATGGCCGCCTTTTCGCTCAATCCGGCGGCCGGCGCACATGCAGAACTCGCCGCGCTCTTGATCGCCAAGAAATATTTTAAAGATCGCGGCGAGACGCAGCGTGACAAAGTCATCGTTCCGGACACGGCGCACGGAACGAATCCCGCGTCGGCCGCGATGTGCGGCTTTAAGGTCATCTCGCTTCCGAGCGACGAGCGCGGCCGCGTCAGCGTCGACGAGATCGAAAAAGTACTCGGTCCGGACACGGCCGTGTGCATGATGACCAATCCGAACACGCTCGGATTGTTCGAAGATCACATCGCGGAGATCGCGGCGGCCGTCCACGACGTTGGCGGCTTGATGTACTATGACGGCGCAAACGCCAACGCGATCATGGGTAACGTGCGGCCCGGCGACATGGGCTTCGATCTCATGCATCTCAACACGCATAAGACGTTCACGATTCCGCACGGCGGCGGCGGCGCGGGGCACGGTCCGGTCGGCGTTGCTGCGCATCTAGTCGACTATTTGCCGACGCCGGTCGTCCGCGCGATTCCAAACAACGGCACCGGGGCGCCGTCGGACGGCTTCACCTTCTCACTCGACTTCGATCGGCCAAAGTCGATCGGGCCAATGCGCTCGTTCTGGTCGAACTTCGCGCATGCGGTGCGCGCTCTTTCGTATATCTACGCAAACGGCGCCGACGGGCTCCATCGCGTCTCGCAACTGGCGGTGCTCAACGCGAACTACGTGCGCGTGAAGGTCGCGGAGTTTCTCGAAACGCCGTACCCGGAGATCTGCCGTCACGAGTTCGTAGCGTCCGCGCAGGAGCTGAAGAAAGAAACGGGCGTGAAGGCGCTCGATCTCGCCAAGGCGCTCCTCGATCACGGCATGATGGCACCCACGATGTATTTCCCGCTGATCGTGCCCGAGTGCTTGATGATCGAGCCGACCGAGACCGAGACCAAGGAGACGCTCGACGCCTTCGCCGACGCCGT
>PMUE01000206.1:0-10550 GCA_003167055.1 Vulcanimicrobiota bacterium
GGCCGCCGCATGATGGGCTTCAACAACATTGAGCTCATCTCCGACCGCCCCATCGAAGTGAACCTGCAGGAGATGAGCGAAGTAAAGCGCCGCTATCCCCAGCACGTGGTGATCGCTTCGCTCATGGTCGAGAGCAAGCGCGACATCTGGCACGACATCGTGCAGCGCGCCGAAAACGCCGGCGCCGACGGACTGGAGCTGAACTTCGGCTGCCCGCACGGCATGAGCGAACGCGGCATGGGATCGGCAGTAGGGCAGGTACCGGAATACTGCGAGCAGATCACGGGATGGGTGAAGGAAAAAGCGCGCACCCCGGTGATCGTAAAGCTTACGCCCAACATCTCCGACATTCGCATGCCGGCGCGAGCCGCAAAGCGGGCGGGGGCGGATGGGCTCTCCGCGATCAATACCATTAATTCCATCACCGGCATAGACCTGGACACATTCCAGCCCAACCCCAACGTCGACGGCAAGAGCTCCCACGGCGGCTACTGCGGCCCCGCCGTCAAGCCCATCGCGCTCAACATGGTGCAGCAGGTGTTGTCTGACCCGGCGGCCGCGCTGCCTCTCTCCGGCATCGGCGGCGTCGGCAGCTGGCGAGACGCGGCGGAATTCATCCTGCTCGGTTGCGGCACGGTGCAGGTATGCACCGCGGCCATGCACTACGGCTTCCGCATTGTCGAAGATATGCAGGACGGCCTGCTGGCCTGGATGGCGGAGAAAGGCTTCGCCACCATCGACGACTTCCGCGGCCGCTCGCTGAACACGGTGACTACCTGGAACCAGCTCAACCTGAATTACCAGATCGTGGCCCGCATTCACGAGGACCTGTGCATCGGCTGCCAGCTCTGCTACACCGCCTGCTGGGACGGCGCGCATCAATGCATCCACTTGGGCCCCGAACACGGCCCGGTCGATGGTCCGGTGGAGCTGCATGCCAAGCCGGCGGCGATGCCGTTCGTGATGTTCACCCGGATCGCGGTGACGCCGATCCCGGCCTGGCAGATCGCCGCTTCGCTCGCGATCACCATCGCGGTCGCGATCGGCTTGGCGCTGCTCGCCGGGCGCATCTACCGGGTCGGTCTGCTCCTGTACGGGCGGCCGCCTTCGCTGCGGCAGATCGTGGCGACGCTGCGCGCGTGAGGGAAACATTACTGGCGTGGTATGCGGAGCATGGGCGACGGGAGCTTCCCTGGCGCCGCGTGCGCGATCCCTACTTTACGCTGGTCAGCGAGTTCATGCTGCAGCAGACCCAAGTCGATCGCGTTGTGCCGAAGTTCGAAGCGTTTGTCGCGCGCTTTCCGAACATCGCGGCGCTGGCAAACGCGAGCGTGGGCGACGTTTTGCGCGAGTGGCAAGGCTTGGGCTACAACTCGCGCGCGGTTCGTTTGCACGAAACCGCGCGCCTGGTCGCCGAGCGTTTCGGCGGGGTGATGCCGTCGGAAACCCACCTGCTGCGCCGGCTCCCGGGGGTCGGGCCGTACACGGCAGCGGCGATCCGTGCGTTCGGCTTCGATCTCGACGACGCGCCGCTTGACACCAACATTCGCCGAATTGTTCACCGGGTTGCCTTCGGCGTCGAGCATCCCCCGAAGGTCGCGCCGCGCGAATTGGATGCGCGCGCGCACGATCTCGTTGCGAGCGGATCGTCGCACGATTGGAATTCGGCGATGATGGATCTGGGCGCCACGATCTGCACCGCACGCGCGCCGAAATGTTTGCTCTGCCCGCTGCGAGAGCATTGCGCCGCCGCTCCCGTTGATGCGGCGACGCTTGAGTCGGCGCGGCGGGAGCATGCCAAGATTCCGTCACCGCAAAACGCGATTCCGTGGGAAAGCACGACGCGGTTTGCGCGCGGGCGGATCGTCGATCGGCTGCGCGCACTCCCGCCCGGGCGGCGTATTTCATTGCTCGATCTGCACGGCGACTTGCAGCCGTTGATGCCGGAACGATCGCTGGAGGATGTCGGACGGCTCGTCGCAATACTCGAGCGTGATGGCTTGGTCGCTCGCGATGGAGAGACGATCGCGCTGCGAGATTGAGGAGAACGTGATGCGGTTTCTCTGTGCTTTGATGTTGTTTGCAGCGTTAGTTGGGGCCGCGCTGCCGGCGCGCGCCTTCGACTTTGGCGACGCTCGGCGCATCGTGACGGTTGGTGAGCCGCAAATCGCGCCCGACGGCACGCAGGTGGTGTTCGTTCGCGGCAAGGCTGATTTCAAGAACGATCGCAACGATCGTCAGCTCGTGCTCATCGACGTCCGGACGCGTGTGGCGCGTCAGCTCACCTGGGACCGCAAGGGCGTTTCCTCTCCGCGCTGGTCGCCGGACGGACGCTCGATCGCCTTTAGCGCACTCGACAACGACGAGAAGAGCCCGCAGGACCAGATCTTTATCCTTCGCCTGGACGGTGGCGACGCGCAGCAGATCACGCACGCCAAGAACGGCGTCAACAGCTACGACTGGAGTCCGGACGGCCGCCGCTTTGCCTACACGATGCAAGACGACGATCCCAATGCAGCAAAGGCCGACAAACATCTCGACGCGTTTCAAGTCCAAGACAACGACTATTTGCATCGAGACGCGACGCCGCCGGTGCACGTGTGGGTCTGCAACGTCGACGGCTCGCATCCGCGGCGCTTGACAAGCGGCGCGTGGAGCGCCGCCCTGGCTGGGCCGGACGGCGGCGGCGACCTGTCATGGTCGCCCGACTCTACGACGATCGCGTTCGAGCACTTTCCGACGCCGTTCGTCGGCGACTCACTCGTGTCGTACATCGCACTGGTGAATGCCGATAACGGCCGCGTGCGCCGTCTCGTTCACGGAGAAGCGATGCAAGATGGTCCGCAGTTCGCGCCTCGCCGGACCCTTGTTGCGTATGGACGGAACACGCGTGGCGACTACACGCAAGGTCGCGACGTCTACGTTACCGACACGTCGGGGACGCGCGTTGCCGACCTTCGTTCGCAACTCGACCGCAACTCCAACGATACTGCTTGGAACGGCAGCGGCGACGCGCTGTGGGTCGCGACGCCGGATGCAACGCGGGTCTCGCTGTGGTACTGGCCCCTGCGCGGCAACATTCGGCGCGTCGACTTGGGAAGCGCCCAGCCATCGGTTTTAGGCAACAGCGCGAAAAACGGCGCGTTCGTATTTGCCGCGTCGTCAGCCACCCACCCCAGTGAGATCTATCTGCTGTCATCACCGAGCGCGAAGCCGACCGTGCTGACCCACGAGAACGATTTCGTCGCCAAGACCGGCCTTGCACGCGAGGTCGCCGTCAGTTGGCGTTCGACCAAAGGCAATTTTGCCGAGGACGGCGTGCTAGTCTATCCGCTGCACTATCGCGGCGGCAAGGCGCCGCTGGTGCTCTTGATTCACGGCGGTCCGCAAGGCGCATCGACGTTGGGGTGGGGGAGCCAGCCGCAGATATTTGCCGCGCACGGATTCTTCGTCTTCGAGCCCAACTACCGCGGCAGCACCAACCTTGGCGATGCCTATCAACACGCGATTACCGACGACGCCGGCGACGGCCCGGGGAAAGACGTCATGGCCGGACTTGCAACGGTCGAGCGCGAGTATCCGATCGACACGTCGCGCATCGGCGTGTCGGGCTGGTCGTACGGCGGCTACATGACATCGTGGTTGATCGGCCACTACCATGTTTGGAAGGCGGCGGTCAGCGGCGCGTCGCTCGACGATTGGCTCGACGATTACAACATTGCGTTTTACTACGATACCGACGTGCCGTTCTTCCGTGGCAAGCCGTGGAACCCGTCCAATACTCCCGAGTGGCGCGAGCAATCACCGATCGCGGACGCGCCGCAGGCAACGACGCCGACACTGATCATGGGCGACATCGGTGACAACAACGTCACCATCACGAATTCGTTCAAGTTGTACCACGCGCTCAAAGACAACGGCACAACGGTGAAGTTCATCGCATACCCGGTCGCGGGGCACTTCCCGTCGGACCCAGTGCGCTCGGAAGACGTGCAGAAGAATTGGCTCAACTGGCTCGAGCAGTACTTGAAGTAGAGGAAATGAAGATGAAACGGCTCACGGCTTCGTTACTGCTCGCCGCGTGCATCGCGGCGGCTCCCGCATCGGCTCCACGCACCTTCGCGCTCGACGATATTCCGAAGATTGCGGCGGTTTCGAACGTTGCGATCTCGCCGGACGGCAAACAAATTGCCTTCGTACTTTCACGCCAGAACCTTAAGACAGACAAGAACGACGCGACGCTCGAACTCTACGACGTCGCGACGAACATGACGCGACCGCTCACCTTTGAACGCAAGGGGTTGGCTTCGCCCGCATGGTCGCCGGACGGCACAAAGCTCGCGTTTCTCGCGATCTACGGAACCGGTGACGACGCGAATCAACAGGTGTGGATCATGGATCTACGCGGCGGCGATGCCGTTGCGGTGACCAACGCTCCAGAAGGCGTCGAGGAATTTTCTTGGCGTCCCGACGGCGGTGCGATCGCATTCGTTGCGCCCGACGAGCCGGCCAACAAGAAGCAGGCGGAGAAGCATCTCGACAGCTTCGTGGTCGGCGATCAGGCCTACGACGATCGCTCGGCTCCGACGAGCAACCACATTTGGCTGCTTACGCTCAACGCCGACGCAACGACGACCTCGAAGCGCCTGACCAGCGGGAGCTGGAGTTTGCCCTCCGCGCAGCCCCCGAGTTCACCAGGGCCGCCGATCTCGTGGTCGGCCGACGGGAAATCGATTGTCTTCACCAAGATGCCGAACGCGTATGACGCCGATTCGGAAAGCGCGATCGTTTGTGCGCTGGACGTCGCGAGCGGCAAAATCACCGCGCTGACTTCCCACGGTAAATACGAGGGCTTCGGCGAGTACTCGCCCGATGGCACACACATTGCATATTGGTTCCCACAAAATGGTGACGAAGCTGCCGTCACCGAGATCTACGTTGCGCCGGCGAGCGGCGGCGACGGCGCCGACGTGACGTCCGACGTGATCGATACCAACGTGCAGCGCTTCATTTGGATGCCTGACTCCAAGAGTCTCTTGATCTCGGGACATAAGGGCACCGACGCAGCGCTCTGGATCAAACCACTCGACGGCAAAGCGGTACGCCTCGATCTGCACGGTGCGCAGCCGTCACAAGGCTTTTGGCTTGACGCGTCGGTTGCCAAAAGCGGCGCGATTGCCTTTGCGGGAAGCGAGCCCAATCACCCGAGCGAACTCTACTACATGAGTTCGCCGAACGCGGCGCCGCAACGCGCGACCGGCTTCAACGACGCGATTGCCGCGCTCAACCTCGGTGCAGTGCACGCGATCGACTGGCAGAACGAGGACTATGCAGAGGACGGCGTCGTCACCTTGCCGCCGAACTACGACGCGACGAAATCGTATCCGCTGGTATTGGTGATCCATGGTGGCCCGAACTCGGCGTCGATCACGTCGTTCAACGGCCTCAACCAAGTATTTGCTGCCCACGGCTACATCGTGTTCAATCCGAACTATCGCGGCAGCGACAACTTGGGCGCGAAGTATTGGTATGGCATTGTCAACGATTCGGGCGCGGGGCCCGGTCGCGACGTCATGGCGGGGATCGCCGCAGTCGAACGCTCATACAAGATCGACCAATCGCGCATCGCCGTATCGGGTTGGTCCTATGGCGGTTACATGACGTCGTGGATGATCGGCCACTACCACATTTGGAAGGCGGCTGTCTCCGGCGCCGCCGTCAACGACTTGATCGACGAGTACGCTCTCGCCGACAACGGCGTCGGCTGGCGCTTCGATATGAACGGCTCACCGTACGTCAAAGGCCTGTCGAAGAACTATATCGCGCAATCGCCGATCAGCGCCGCGTGGCAGGTAACGACGCCGACGCTGATCTTGAGTGACGTCGGCGATCAGCGCGTTCCCATCACGCAGTCGTACAAGTTCTATCACGCGCTCAAAGATCGCGGGACGACGGTGCAGTTCTGGGCGTATCCGGTCTCAGGCCACTTTCCGGGCGATCCGGTCCGTTCGCTCGACGTCTACCGCCGTTGGTCCGGCTGGATCGAGGGATATCTCAAGTAGCGCGTTACGTGGGCGGCGCGTACTGCGCCTCGCCGTTGCCGTAGGACCAGTTCTCTTTCTTCACCTCGACGAGATTGATCATGAGATCTTCGCGCCGTAGGTTGAGGCGTGCATGGAGTCCATCGGCGATGGCTTTGTAGAAGGCACGCTTCATCTCGACGGTGCGACCTTCGTTAAGCGTCACTTGAATGAAGATGCACTCAGCGGTCTTAGCGATGCCGAGATAGTTCGGATCGTAGACAAATCCGTCCGGCGCGTGTTCGGTGATGACCGCAAAACGATCGTCTTTGGGCGCGCCCAGCACATTGACCAGCGCGTCGTAGACGACGTCACCGATCGTGGTGTGGTAGGCGGCGTTCTTTCCGTGTCTGAGATCGATGCGAACCAGCGGCATAGACAGACCTCATGAGGCGTGATGGAGCATGGATGCGTCGCCGTGCACGAGCGCCGCGGCGATCGCGGTGGCGTGCTGCCGTATCTCGTTGACTGCCGTCGTTTCGTACCACAGTCCACGCAGCAAGGGACCCATCGCGAAGAGATTCGGTTGCGAGTTGCCGCCGGCATCGATCACGCGGTAGTCGTCGTTGGCGTCGATGCCGAGCGCGAGCGGATCGGGCCGCATGATACCTCGCGCGATTGCGTTTTGCACGAGCGGATGTGCGACCGTGCGCAGGTTTGCGTTCGGGCCGGTGCAGTTCACGACGTACGCGGCGTGCAGCGTGAACGCGCCGTTGCGGCCCTGGATCTCGAGCGTGATCCCGTTCGGACGCGCGATGCCGCTCACCACGCGACCGCGATAGATCGTAATGCGGCCTTCGTTGTTCATGCGCTCGAAGGCGGCATACGTCGCCGGCGGAACGCGATAGCGATGGACCGCCCACATCGATTGCAGGTGTCGTAAGAAGCGTTTGCGTTCACGGTTGTCCCAGCCGCGCCAGATCGCGGGCGTGATCGGACGAAGCGCTTCGGCGAGCGCGCGCCAGTCGCCGGAAAACCGCTTCTCGGCTGCGCGCATCGAGCGAAGCAGCGTGTACGGGGTGCGTGTATCGAGATCAAGCGTCCCGGCGTCGACGCCCCGGACGGTCGTGTCTTCGATCAGCGGCAGTAGTCCGTGACGCGAGATGATGTGCACGCGTCCGCGGAACGCGCGCTCGTCGAGCAGCGCGATCGTATCCATCGCGGTCAAACGGCTGCCGATGATGACCACGTCGGCGGTCGGATCGAACCGCGCGATATCGGCGGTCCATGGATCGCCCGCGTATCCCGGATGCCGGCGCACGCTTTCCGGCAGAAAACGGTCGTCGGGCGGAAGGTTCCCAAGTGCAAACACGACGTTGCGAGCATCGTGACGCTTGCCGCGTTCATCGGTAAGGCGATAGCCGGCATCGATGCGCTCGATGTCGACGATCTCGGCGCGCTCGTGCGAAAGGCCGGCATGTTGCGCAAGCGCATTGGCGCTAGTCGCGCGCAGGTAGGCGCCGAATCGCGCGCGGCAGATCAGCGCGTCGTCGGTTTCGTTCACGAGATAGTGCGCGAGATGGCGATCGTCGCCGGGAACCGCGGACATTGCGCGCACCGGACCGTTCATCAGCAGACTTGCCGACTGCGGCGCATAGGCCGTCCCAGGCCCGAGATCGGCGCGGTTGAAGAAGACCGCCCGGAACGCCGGGCCGGCATGGCGGCCAAGCTCGCAGGCAAGCGCCGTGGCGGAGAGTCCGCCGCCGATTACGGCGAGATCGTGGGTCCTGGTCGCGGTCATTGTGCTATAAGTATCGGCGGGTGCGGTCAGAGCGCTGACTTCCGGCGGTCGATCATGGCCTCGATCGCGCGATAGATACGCGGCACGAACTGATGTTTGTACGGATACAGCTCGATTGGGTCGCTGGTGTGGACGAGCATCGCCGCATCCGCTTCGAACACCAGCACCTTGCCGTCGCGGTCGATGCCGCAGTCGATCCCGAAATACTCGAGGCCGACGCCCGCTCCAACGCGGAGCAACGTCTGGTAGGCCTCGCCGTCGAACGCGGCGCGGACATCGGCAAGAAATGCCGCCTCTTCGCTGCGCATCCAGGCGTGCTCGCTCATCGGCGCGTTGTAATAATGGATCATCCAGTTTGGTGAAATCGCCAGATGCACCGGATAGGGCACGCCGTCGACGTACACCAGGCGATACTTGCGAAAGAATCCGTCTGCGCTCGCGTAGTCGATGAACGGGCTGACGAAGTAGCGTTCGACCGGATTGCGCTGCGCATACGGAGCGCACGCGTCACGATCGCCCAGGCGTTCGAGGCCGAGACCAGCGTGCGAGCCGACCGGGCGCGCGATGATCGGAAAGGCAAACGGAATCGCCGCATTGCTCAACCGCTCGCGATCGAGGATGGCGACCGGCGCCACGCGCGCTCGTGTGTTTGCGAGCGTCGCATCGAGCAACGGCCGCGCGGTGGTGATTACGCGGGCTGGCGCGTTGAGCGCGGGCTTGACCTGCGCGTTCATGAAGCGGTTGGCGAGCGCCAGGTACCGTAGTGCTTCGGGAGACTCGGCTATGATATTCCATACCACGTCGTAGCGCACGTGCACCGGCGCATCGACATCCGCTTCGTCGAGCAGGTAGAGCTTGTGGACGGTCGTGGTGTCACGATCGAAGAGAAAATCGACCGGAATGTTCGCTTGCCAATCGCCCGGCGTGCACAGGCACAGGACGCTGCGCGTTTCGTGCGGCGCAATGTGTGAGTACAGCCGTCGCACCCGGAGCGCGGCGCGCTGGTGGGCGAGCGCTTCGTCGCGCTCGCCGGTGATCTGCAAGAGTTCGTACAAGCCGAAGTGCGATGCGACGTTGTCGGCTTCGACACCGAGCACGGCCCGGTGCTCGGCGATTGCTCCCGGCACCTCTCCCGTTTCGTAGAGCATTTGCGCAAGATTCTGACGTAGTGCCGCGACGCTTGGGAATTGCGCGATGCCGGCGCGAAGCGTGGCGATCGCTTCAGGAAGTCGCCCCCGCGTGCGGAGGTCGATAGCATCGGCATTGGCCTGCGACGGGCCGGAAAAGGTCATCCTGGATGGGTTCGTATGCCGCGCGGAAAACACCGCTCACCACGTATGAAGATCCCGTTTCCAAAGAAAATCGTTTCGCATGAGGTCGCCGAGCAAGAGCTGGCGATTCTCGAGCGCGCGTATCCCCAGGCGGTCACCGCGCTGCACTACACTAATCCGTTCGAGCTGCTCGTATCGGTGATTCTCTCAGCGCAGACGACGGATACGCGCGTCAACCTCACCACGCCTACGCTTTTCAAGAAGTATCCGACACCGCAGGCGCTCGCCAAAGCAAAGGTCGGCGACGTCGAACTGATCATCAAGTCGACCGGATTCTTTAGAATGAAGGCCAAGAACATCGTCAGTGCGGCCCAGGATTTGGTCGATAAATTCGGCGGTGTCGTTCCCAACGATCGTGATGCGCTGCAGTCGCTCGCCGGCGTGGGGCGTAAGACGGCGTCCGTCGTGATGTCGGTCGCGTTCGAAGACGCGGCCTTCGCAGTCGATACGCACGTGTTCCGCGTCTCGCACCGGCTCGGGCTGACGCTCGCGACGACGCCGCTCGGTGTCGAAGAAGACGTGACGGCGTTGGTGCCGCGAGAGAAGTGGCGCTTCGCGCATCATTGGTTGATCCTGCACGGGCGCGAGATCTGCAAGGCACCCACGCCGCTATGCGGTCAGTGTCCAGTGAACAAGATCTGTCCCACGCCGCCGATCATCGCCAAGCTGACGGCTACAACTGCAGCGGGCCGGATCCGTCGAGGTGCGAAGGCCGCGGCAACTCGGCGTCCTGCGCGACCGTCTTCAGCAAAGAAGAAGCGGTAAGCGCCTCACCGTAGCCGGCTTCGGTTGAAATCTTCGAAATGTTGATCAGCGCCGGCACCGTCGCGCTCGTATCGAATTGATACTCGCCGTCGAGATCCGCCCCGGTGACGCGCACCAGTTGATGCAGGTCATCGAGATCGAGGCTGACGCGCTTGTCGCCGAAACGAACGCGTACGCGCAGCGGTTTCTCGAGGCGCACGACTTTCACCGCGCCTTTCCCCAGAATCGACTCGAGACGCTTGGCGCCGTCGAGCAAACGGCGCACGAAGAGCCGCAGCGATGCCTCCGCGTCTTCGCCGATCGCCTGCGAGCCGTCATCACCGGCGTCAATTGCGCGACCGATGTCACGGCGCGAGCGAAGACGCGTCGCGGCTTCGACGATCGGATTTTGGGCAGTGAACTCGGGCTTCATCGGATCTGCGCGGTCGGCCATCGGCTTTAGGCTACCAAAAAATAACGGCGCAGTCGTACGACTGCGCCGTTATGGGGACGAATAAGAACGAGGTTACGGCTTCTTGGTCGCCTTAGCGGGCTTCTTTGCAGCAGCCGGTTTGGCCGCCGATTTCGCGGCCGGTTTGGCCGCCGATTTCGCGGCCGGCTTGGCCGCCGATTTCGCGGCCGATTTCGCGGCGG
>PMUE01000206.1:10559-10810 GCA_003167055.1 Vulcanimicrobiota bacterium
GTACACCTCCTTCCGTAGCAAAATACGGGAACGTCTTGCGGCGAAAGAACGCCGCATCGTGTGCTCCGTTACGCCCTAAAAACGCAACAACGGTTCAGGAAGTTCGCAGCAAGCAAGCCGCCCCCTTCAGACTTTATCGGTCCAAAGCTGAAGCTTTGTCCGCTAAAGTCGCGCGGCTTCGCTCGCGCTGACTCTGGCGCTTACCGTCCTTTTCCGACCATCGCGCGGGAGATGACCAGGCGCTGGATTTG
>PMUE01000068.1 GCA_003167055.1 Vulcanimicrobiota bacterium
CGCGCCGCTTCGCCTTTGTTCACGCGAGCACGTACCGCTCGAGCGCCTCCGCCACGCCGTCGTGCTGCACGTCGCCAACGACCGCCTTGGCAACCGCACGCAGCTCGTCGGGCGCCGAGCCCATCGCGATCCCGAATCCCGCCGCTTCTAAGAGCGGCGCGTCGTTCCACGAATCGCCGATCGCCGCAACGTAATCCATCGCAACGCCGAGTCGCTCGGCCACAAATCGCAGCGCCTCGCCCTTGTCCACGCGTGGATCGAGAATCTCGACGAATTCCGGATAGCTGCGCGTCACATACGCGTGGCTGCCAAGCCGCTCCTTAAAGAGCGCCGCCATTTCGGCGGCGCGCGGCGGATCATCGATGGCGACCGCTTTGGTCGCCGGACTAAACGCAAAGGCCTCGCGCAGCGACGGCACGATGATCGGCTGCACCTTCGAGAGCTTGGCATAGAGTTGCGAGAAGCGATTGTCTTCTTCGCAGTAGTACTCGTCGTTGCGGTACAGCTGAAGGTGCACGTTCACGTCGGCGGCGATCGCGATGATCTCGCCNNGATCGACGATCGCCGCGCCCTGATAACACACCACCGGCGCGTCGAAGCCGAGTTCGCGCGCGTAGCCAACCGCGGCCTGGTACATCCGGCCGGTGACGATGCAACCTTGGATGCCCTTCTCGAGCATCCGCGCGATCGCCGCACGCACGCGCGGCGTAATCACGAGATCTCGCCCTACCAGCGTCCCGTCCAAATCAAAAGCGACGAGCTTCATGCGCCGCTGCGCATCCGGGCGGTTTGCGCATGATGCGGCAGATCTTCGAAATCGCAGAGCGCGGCAAGCGGCAGCGCATCGCCGAGCATCCGCTCGCGTGAATTTTCCACCACGCTGAAACTGCGCAAGAAATCCTCCAAGCGAAGGCCCGACGCAAAGCGCGCGGTGCCCGACGCCGGCAACACGTTGTTCGTCCCGCTCAAATAATCCCCGGAGGCAAGTGGCGTCATATCGCCCACCAGCACGGCGCCCACGCGGCGCACGCGCGCAAGATACGGTTCCGAGTCGCGCACTTGCAGGGCCAAGAGTTCGGGTGCGATCGCCTCGATCGTATCGAAGAGTTCGCGCCGGTTTTGGGCGTGCAACAGATAACACGCGCCGTCAATGACGTGCGTAAGCGTGTCGCCATGCGGGAGCGTGCGCACGTCAAAGGTGTCGAGCAACTGGGCCACCGCCTCGAGCAGCGGCCGCGACTCCGAGAGCACCGCGACTCGAGCAAACGGATCGCGCTCGGCTTGCGCGAGCAACTCACCCGCGACGTATTCGCTGCTCGCGCCGTCGTCGGCGACAACCAGCACTTCGGGCGGCCCCGAAAGGCCGTCGATACCACACACGCCGTAGATCTGCCGCTTGGCTTCGGTGACGATTGNNCCCGCCCCAACCAACGATCTTGTCGACGCGCGCAACCGATTCGGTTCCGTACGCGGCTGCAGCAATCGCATGCGCGCCGCCGACCGCGTAAAGCTCGTCGACATCGCACAAACTACAGGCGTAGAGCACGGCCGGATGCACGCCCCCGCTGCCGCGCGGCGGCGAGAGGACGATCGTGCGCGAGACCCCGGCGATCTTCGCCGGCACCGCGGTCATCAGCACCGCCGACGCGGTTGCCGCGCGGCCGCCGTGCACGTAGGCGCCAACCGAATCGAGCGGACGATAACGCAGGCCGTAGCGCGTGCCGTCTTCGTCGACGTAGGCGAGATCGGCGGGACGCTGGCGCTCGTGAAAACGCGCGATGCGCTCCTTGGCCAAATGCAATGCGTCCGCAATCTCGGGCGGTACGAGCGAGCGCGCGCCCTCCATCATCGGAATCGGCACGCGCAGCTTCGAAAGATTGAACGCAGGNNCGGTGTACTCGACCAGCGCTGCGTCACCGCGCGCCCGCACCGACGCCAAAATCTCCGCCACCGAAGCGATCAGTTCGCCCGAAGGCGTCCAGCCGTCGCGCCGCGTTGCCGCCGCGCGCATGCGATCGGCTGCGGGGATTACACTAAGCGTCATGTCGCACGTTTCCTCGCCCGAAGATACGCTCGAGTTCGCTGCGCAACCGCTGGTCGTCGGCAACGGTGCGCGAGAGTCGCTGCGAGCGGCCGCGCGCGTGCATCGTCACCGGCACCGCGCCGGGCCAATCGTCGACGAGCGCCGCGAGGCGATCGATCTGATCGCGCGAGCCGACCTCAACGTGCCACTCGCGCACCGCCGCGACCGCACCGTTCATACGCACCGGTACTTCGAACGTGGTCACCTCGTTGGCGCTGATCGAGAGTTCGACCGGCCCCTCTTCACCCGGCGCACCGCCCGGGCGTTCGCGAAAGCGCAAACGGCCTTTGACGATCAGAATCTCGTCTTCGCTAAAGAGGCCTTGCACGAGCGGATACATTTTCGAGAACACCACGACGTCGACCGCGCCGCTCGTATCTTCAAGTTGCGCGATCAGCATTTGCTGGCCGGATTTGGTGAGCGTCCGACGCACCGACGTGACCATACCCGCGATCTGCACGAACGCATCGTCCTCGACCTCGCGCAAATCTTTGATCAGCGTCGCGCCGCTGCGCACCAGCAGATTCTGCACGTCGGCAAGCGGATGGCCCGAAACGAAAATGCCGAGCGTCTCCTTCTCCCACGCCAGCGTCTCGCGGGTGCTCGGTGCAGGAACGAGCGGTAGCACCGGCGTGAGGGCCGGCGCATGTTCGGAGGCGTCGCCGAAGAGCGAGACTTGGCCGAGTTCTTTCTCGCGCGTCGCGTGCGCCGCAAGATCGAGCGCGACGTCGAGCCCGGCAAGTTTCTGCGCGCGGTTCCCGGGCAGCCCATCGAGCGCGCCACATTTGACGAGCGCTTCGAAGACGCGACGATTGACCGCTTTGGAATCGACGCGCTTGGCCAGATCGAACAGATCGGTGAACTTACCGTCGGTTTCACGCGTCTCGATGATACTGCGCACCGCGCCTTCGCCGACGCCCTTGATCGCCGCCAGGCCGAACCGGGTGCGATCGCCCACCACCGCAAAGTCGATCAGCGATTCGTTGACGTCGGGCGGCAGCACCGTGATCCCCATCTTTTTGGCTTCGTCGATATACTCGACCAGCTTGTCGGTCTTGTCTTTCACTGACGTCATCAGCGCGCACAGATACTGCAGCGGATGATTGGCTTTGAGGAACGCGGTTTGGTACGCGATCCAACCGTACGCGGCGGCGTGCGACTTGTTGAAGCCGTAGCCCGCAAATGGCTCGATGAAGGCGAAGATCTTATCGGCGAGATCCGCGTCGATATCTGACGTCGCCTTAGCGCCGTCGATAAACTTCTTACGGTACTGCGGGATCTTCTCTTTCTGCTTCTTGCCGACGACCTTGCGCAACTCGTCAGCTTCGCCCATAGAAAACCCGGCAATATCGCGCGCCATCTGCATGACCGATTCTTGGTAGACAGCCACGCCGTACGTTTCGGCGAGAATCGGCTCGAGTTTGGGATGCAGATATTTCGGCTTGGTTCGCCCGTGCTTATTGCTGATATACTGCGGAATCCACTCCATCGGGCCGGGACGGTACAGCGCGACCAGCGCGATGATGTCTTCCAGACGGTCCGGACGCATGTCGATGAGCGCGCGCCGCATGCCGGCGCTTTCAACCTGGAACACGCCGACCGTGTCGCCGCGCGCCAGCATGTCGTAGGACTTCACATCGTCG
>PMUE01000053.1 GCA_003167055.1 Vulcanimicrobiota bacterium
GTGCGCGCGTGTCATAACGCCGGCGCCAACTGCTTGCTCTCAAAATCTTCGGACGGAGGGCAACTTGCCACCGGACTTCGCCGCGCGATGTGGAGCGGCTGTTTCACCGATCCTCGTTTCGTCTCGTCATTCTAACCGATACCTAACCGCCACGCGAACGGCTGCGGGTCCGCTTCATGGGCGATGAACTTATGCATTATGGATGCATGGTCAGGATACTGCATGCCGCCCCACGAGGTTCGGACCGCAGCCGCTAAGAGTAGTGAAGAATCTCCTACTCCGTTGGACACGCTACTGCTACGGATCGCAAAACGCACCGCCACCGTAGGCGTGATCGGTCTCGGCTACGTCGGTTTACCACTTGCGGTCGCGTGCGCTGAGGTGTTCCAACGAGCGATCGGTTTCGACGTAAACCTCGAACGGATCGTGGAAGTCAACGATGACGACGATACACAGACAAACTTCCGCGGTACGGCGGATTTCGCCTTACTGCGTGACTGCGATGTCATCGTCATCTGCGTACCGACGCCGCTCGAGAAGAGCAAAAATCCCGACCTCTCATACATTCGCGATGCCGCAGACCGCATCGCTGCAAACCTGNNCTGGTGATCCTCGAATCCACCAGCTATCCGGGAACGACCGACGAGCTGTTGCTGCCCCACTTCCAGGCCGAAGGCCTCAGGCTGGACGAGGATTTCTATCTTGCCTTCTCGCCGGAACGCGTCGACCCCGGAAGCTCGTTTCCGCTGCGGAAGATTCCGAAAGTCATCGGCGGCTGCACGCGGGGTTCGGCGCTAGCAGCGTACGAGTTCTACGCGGGGCTCGTCGACGTGGTACACACGGTCTCCAACGCGCGAGCTGCCGAGACGGTAAAATTACTCGAGAACACGTTTCGCTTGGTCAATATTGGCTTGATCAACGAATTTGCGGTTCTCTGCAACCATCTCGGCATCGATTCGACTGAGGTCATCACTGCTGCCGCGACCAAGCCGTTCGGCTTTCTCCCGTTTTTCCCGGGACCGGGAGCCGGGGGGCACTGTATTCCGCTCGACCCGCTCTACCTCAATTGGAAAGCCAAGCAGCAAGGCGTTGTCTCCCGCTTCATCGAGCTCGCCGACGACATCAATACCAAGATGCCGGCATACGTCGTGGACCTGGTCGACCGGGCGCTCAACGACGACTCCAAATCGGTGCGCGATGCTCGCATTCTCGTGGTCGGTGTCGCGTACAAGAACAACGTCGCCGATACGCGTCAAAGCCCGGCGATCGCGATTATCGATCGGCTGCGGTATCGGGGGGCGATCATCAGTTACCACGATCCGCTGGTTCCCGTTCTCGACTTCGACCTGGACGGCTGGCCCGAGTGGCGTCCACGGCGTGAGGTCGCGCCCGAACGCCGCACCTTGCACATCCTCTCACAATCATTTCCGCCGCGTCGTCGCCGTTGCGACATGCTGCGCAGCATCGCGCTCGACCCGACGACGCTCGAAAGCGCCGATTGCGTGCTCATTCTCTCCAAACATGACGACGTGGACTATGGCGCGATCGGGCAACACGCGCGGGTGGTTATCGACACGCGCGACGCGCTCTCCACGGATATGCGCGCCAACGCGCGAGCAAGGATCGTCCACCTATGAGAGTTTTGGTTACCGGAGCGGCCGGCTTTATCGGCTCGCATCTCGCCGATCACTTGCTGGATCGCGGCCATGCCGTGGTTGGACTCGACGACCTCTCGGCCGGATCGCTCGGCAATCTCGCGCTCGCGCGGGCGCGGCGCGGATTCTCATTCGTCGAGGGAGACGTTCGGAATCGCATTGCCGTCGACGAGGCGATGCGCGGTTGCGATGCGGTCGTCCACCTCGCCGCGCGGATCGGCTTGCGCATGATCGTCGAGAGTCCGCTTGGGACCCTCGAGGTGAATGCGCGCGGGACGGAGGTCGTGTTGCAATCGGCGACGCGAACGGGCACGCCCACGATCATCGCGTCGACATCGGAAGTCTACGGCCACTCGCGCAACTTCCCATCGCGCGAGGAGGACCCGATCAGCATCGGCTCCCCCACGATCGGGCGCTGGAGCTATGCATGCGCGAAGATCTATGACGAATTCTACGCGCTCGCGCTGCATCGCGAGCGCGAGCTTCCGGTGGTTATTTCGCGACTTTTCAACACGGTCGGCGCACGTCAGACGGGGCGCTACGGCATGGTCATCCCTCGCCTCATCGCGCAGGCGCTTGCGCACGAGCCCCTCACCGTCTACGGCGACGGCACGCAAACACGTTGCTTCTGCGCCGTCGAAGACGTGGTCAACGTGTTGCTCGAGCAACTCGAACGATTTGGCAGCATCACGGGAGAGGTCTTCAACATCGGCAACCCCGTCGAGACGCCGATCATCGATCTCGCCAAGCGAATCATCGCGCGCACCGGCTCCTCGTCGACGATCGAATTCGTCCCGTTCAGCGACGTCTATCCGGCCGGGTTCGAAGAGATCATGCGCCGCGTGCCCGACATCTCAAAGGCGCAGCGCCGTTTGCAATTCGATCCGCGCGTAAGCCTTGACGCGACGCTCGATGCGGTCATCGCCAGCTTCAACGCGGGCGCGGTACTCGTGTGATTCACCTACTCGCCTTGATCGCCGCGTGCCAATTCGCGGATCCGCCGGCAAAGACGTTGGACGTGGAGGCCGGGTCGACGACCGATTCGCTCACCGGGGATCGCGGCACCTGGGACGAGCAATACCTCAGCGTCAACACACGCAACGGTCCCGGACATGCGGCTTACGCAGACGTCACGACCGATCAGCGGTTCGGTCTAAGCGATATCACCTATGAAGGCGGTTGGTACGTTCCTCTCGGGCCGAAGCTCGAATTCGATGCCGTCGCCGCGTTTAGCCCCACCCATCAAGTACTTCCCGACTCGGCGCTGCAAGCCGGTCTCGATCTGCGAGCCGGTAATGGCTACGGCTACCAGTCGTCCTACGCGCAACGAAACTATCCGACCGCGGTCGCCAACATTGCGACGGTGGGCGCCGATCGCTACCGCGGCAATCAACATTTCAGCATGACGCTGACCGCGGTTCACCTTTCGAATGCGCCCGGCATCGCGATGTCCGCCGGTATCGCCTACACGGGCTATCTACGCTGCGATAACCTATCATTTGCGCTCTCGGGCGGGAGAGACGTCGAGAACACCGGCGTCGGAGCGAACGTCGCCATCTACCAAACAATTTCGTATACCGCCAACGACCTGCATTGGTTCACCCCGCACACGGCTTTAGCGTTCGGCGCCGGCTGGTATCTTTTGACCGGCGCCTACGACCGCTTCGAGTTGCACGTTGCTCTTCACGAACGCCTTTAGCCTATTCGAGTTCATCATCAAGCTCAGCGTCGGGCTCTCTCTGCTGATGACCATCGCACTTCTTGGCGCGCTGATCCTGGTTCGTTCGCGCAACGCGATCTACCGTCGCCGTCAAATCGTGTTGACCACGCGCTGGCGCGAGATTTTCGTGAGGGCCGCGGCGGAAACGTCGCTTCCGGACGCCTTCCCGGAAATTCGCAAGCAAGACTGGTTCACGGTTCTCGCCATCTACATCGAATTCCAAGGCGTTCACGTGAGTGATGAGATTGCGATACGTCTCGGCATCGCCGACTATGCGCTTTCGCTCTTGGACCGCGGCGATGACGCAGACAAGATCCTCGCCCTCAAGGTCCTCGGCCATCTCCGCGATGCGCGCGCCCTCGAAAGCGCCGTGGTACTGACGCGTGAGGATGGTCCCGAACTCTCTCGGACGGCGGCCCACTGCGCACTTCGGATCGATCCGAACTTCATCGCCGTCACGTTGCGATTGCTGCTCGTGCGCGACGATTGGGTCCGCTCCCGTGTCGAAACGATGCTGCGGGAGGTCGACCCTCACGCGCTCGGCGTCGCCATGCGCGACGCAATCGCCGACGCTCCCGAGGAGGAGGCGCCGCGTCTCATTGACTACGTCCGCTTTTGTCCTGAGGCCAGCGCACACAGCATCTGTGACGGTGTGCTCAACACCTCGAACGAGCCGGAAACGCTCGCNNTCATCGTGGCACTCTCGGCACTGCGCGTACTGCGTAAGTGCGTGCGTGACGAGGATCGCAACCTGCTCGTCAGGATGACCGCGCACCGCGATTACTGGGTGCGCCTCCGCGCGGCCGAAGCCGCCGTGCAGCTCTTCGCCACCGCCGAACGCGCGCAGGAGTTTTCTGCGAGTCTGACCGATCGCTATGCGCGCGACGCGATCGAACAAGTCCTCTCGGAAAAAGCGATGGCGGCGCGACGCCGATGATTCACGGCATTCCGTCCGACGACATCACCTCGATCGAGTTTTTTCTCTTCGTCTATTTCATCGCGATCAACTCGTACTTTTTCCTCACCGGGGCGATCGCGTTGCTGCGCCTTCCGTGGTACGTGAAACTTCACTTGGCCGACCCGGTGCGCCGTTCTAATTCGACGCTCGACCAGCCCGTAACGTTTGTCGTCCCCGCGTTTAATGAAGCGTCGATCGTCGTGAGCTCGCTTCACTCGATGCTGGCGCTCGAATATGTCAACTTCGAAATCATCGTGGTGAACGACGGATCGACCGACGAAACGCTGGCAGCGCTCGACGCCGCGTTCGAACTCGAGCCCTACGAGGGCATCTATCGGCCCGGTTTGGCGACGCAAAACGTCAAGGAAATCTACCAGTCAACTTTACACCCCGAGCTACGGGTCATCGACAAGGTCAACGGTGGAAAGGGCGACGCGTTGAATGCCGCAATCAACCTTGCACGCTTTCCCTTGATCTTCAGCGCCGACGCCGACTCGTACTATCACCCGGCCACCCTTCAATGGATGACCGAGCCGTTTCAACAGGATCCGAAAACCGTCGCGGTCGGCGGTACGATTGCGGTTGCGAGCGCGGAGCAGCATCTGCCAAAATCGCTGATCAAACGATTTCAGGTCCTCGAATATCTCCGGGCCTTTCTCGCGACGCGTATGGGATTTGCCCCGCTCAACGCGCTCGGGATTGTATCGGGCGCGTGCGGACTTTGGAGAAAGGACATCCTCATCGAGTGTGGAGGATTCCGTACCGATACGATCTGGGAAGACATGGAAATGACGATGCGGGTACACAACTACTGCATCAGCACCAGACGCCCGTACCGCGTCGCGTTCACGCCATACCCGGTGTGCTGGACCGACGTGGCGCCCACGCTGCAAGCGCTCTACAACCAGCGCAAGGGTTGGCATCGTCATCTGTGCGAGTGCGTTACCATCCATCGTCGCATGCTCTTTGGTCGTGGCGGCTTCTTTAGTTGGATTACGATGCCGTACTTCGTTTTTTTCGAGTGGCTGGCGCCGCTGATCGTGTCGGGCGGCGTCGTATTTTCGATCGTGGGCGCAGCCTTTGGGTTCCTCGACGTGCGATCTCAGCTATGGCTTCTAACGCTTGTCTTCACACTTGCGATGTTTGGCAGCATCGTGAGCATTCTTCTAGACGAAATATCGTTTGCCGCCTATGGCTTGGGCGAGGTATGGCAACTACTCGTTGCAGCCTTGATCGAGAACTTTGGGTATCGTCAGTTTGTGATGCTGGCGAATCTGGCGGGCTTTGCAGCCTGGCTCTTCCGTCGTCCGATTGCCGGGAGCAGCAAGCATCCCGGGCTGTTCGTCAAAGCCTGGCGTCCCGACTCGAAGCGCTCCTAGAGAAACCGTACGGCGGCGATTGCGATGTCGTCGCGGCGCCGGCCGGCGCTAAACGCGAGCGTCGCATCGACGAGGGCTTGCACGATTTGGGACTCGGCTAAGTGGTGATGCGATACGACAATGTCGATGAATCGGTCCATCCCAAAGAACTCGCCGCTTTCGTTTCGCGCCTCGGTCACACCGTCGGTCGTGCCGATGAAGAGCGCACCCGCCTCTATTTCGGCAAAGGCCTGCGTAAACAGATAATTGTAGTCGTCGAAGACGCCGATGAGCGGGCCGGTTGGCGGAAGAACCTGCGACGTGCCGTCCGGTGCGATGAGAAGCACCGGCTCGTGCCCGGCATTCACGTACGTCATCAATCGTCGCGTCGGGTCGACGACACCGAAGAAGACGCTCGCGAACGATTCGGTTTTCTCAAAGACATTATTTTCGAGAAACAGCCGGTCGAGTGCGCTAACGACTCGCTCGGGTGTCATGCCTTCCGAGGCGTACGCGCGCAGACCAAATTTGATAAGCGCAGCATTCACGGCTGCTTGCGTCCCCTTGCCCTCGATATCTGCAATCGCGAACGCAATTGAATTGTTCCCGTAGTGATAAACGTCGACGATATCGCCCCCGGTGGGTCCATCCGCCAACTTATAACTCACCGCGTACGAAATGCCCGGAATCGCGATGGTGCCCTGAGCAAAAAGATGCTCGACCAGAACTTTTGCCGCTTCTTCTCGCGTCGCTTCGGGAAGATTGCCATCCCGCACGACGACGCTGGCGGTGCCAAGCTGCAAGCTGCTCATAACGCAGCGAAGCGCGGATCGGTCCAGCAGCCGCTCCGTGTCGCGTGCCGTAGGCCGTTGGTTAATTGCTCTTTGTCCGAGTCTTTGGAAAGGACGCCGGTCGCGCCCGCGAGGTGACACTCGCGCGCCCAAGATTCGGTCGTCGCGGCGGTGTATGCGATCACGATGCACTCGGGAAGAACGAAGCGGAGTTGGCGCAGCACTTCGAGCGAGTCGATCTCGACCTGGTCAACGTCTGCCACCAGGACGTCGGGCGCCAGCCGACTTAGCTCGGCGACGTCGAGGCGCGCGACGATCGAAAGCGCTGATTCGCCGGCATCTTTTAGCGCAGCGCTGAGCACGTCGATGTGGTCGGGATCGATTGCGGCCAAGCAGCAAATGCGGGCCATAGGGGTAACGCTTTCAACTTAGTGACTTCCCGGAACAGACGTTCGAGAGGCCACCTGACAGCGTAGCATCGGAAAGCCAGGATGGGCATGGCGTAAAGCCCGACTTACGGTTTGGCGCAGGCGATGACCGTTTCGATCACGCGCTTGCTATCCTCAGGATCGCGAACAGCGATGCAATCCACGCCGGCCTGGAGCGCGGCGTAGTCGTTCCCACCCGGAAAGATCGCATCCCCGACGTAGAGCATTTGCTCGATCGGGATGTGTAAGATGTCGCGCAACTTGTGAATCCCGTAGGCTTTGTCGATGCCCGGGCGGGTCACGTCAATCGAGGTCGTGCCGCCGAGTCGAACCGAAAAGTTCGGCAAGGTTGTCTCGAGGATCGCTTGAATCGCTTTGCGCTTGGCAAAATCAGGATCCCACGTTTCTTTCGCCTCGAGCGGCGCCTGTTGCCCGAGGGCCGAGTAGGTGATCTGTGTTCCGCGATCCTCGATGCGTTCGCCCCACGTCTGCGCCGGTTGCACGCCGGCTTGCGCGACGGCCTTCTCGAGCATGTCCTCGATCGTGTGCCTTTCGGCGTCGCTCAGGTCTTCGGAATAGAGCTTGCGCCACTGGCCATCGTAGCTGAAGAACTTCGTTCCGCTCGTCGGTAGAAGTGAGAGGTTCGCAAGCGCGCTGTTGGCCGGAAGCCGATCGACCACTTGGGTTTGAAACTGCGGCCAGTCGCCGCCGGAGATGATCGCAACCTTCTCCACCTGCAAGAGACGCTCGAGCAGCGAC
Source organism: Vulcanimicrobiota bacterium (assembly GCA_003167055.1). Lineage (GTDB taxonomy): Bacteria > Vulcanimicrobiota > Vulcanimicrobiia > Vulcanimicrobiales > Vulcanimicrobiaceae > Aquilonibacter > Aquilonibacter stordalenmirensis. The sequence goes on from PMUE01000053.1 coordinate 7,670, forward strand.
GCCATCTCATCGTCGAGCGCGGATTTACTCTTCGCCAGCGTGCCGTCCAAATCGAAAACGATCAATCTCTTCATGGAACCAGCACGAAGCGGTCGCGCTCGCCGCCGGCGACGCGTCGATAGGCGTCGATCGCCTGGTCCAACGGCACCGTGCGGTCGATCGGCGGCGGTGCGAGCGCGCCGGATTCAAATGCCGGCAACATCGCCGCGAGCCGTTTCGCCGACGCGCTCGCGTCGAGCTTGCGGCTGTCGGCGCCGATGATGCGGCTCTCGTTGTGATAGAAATCACGCACGTCGAATTCGACGCGCGTGCG